>JBQGFI010000060.1:0-18516 GCA_052040065.1 Marmoricola sp. | reverse complement strand
CCGGCACTCGCGACGCATCGTCCTCCCGGTCGTGCTGCTGTACGGCGGCCTCGTCGTCGCGCTCCCGACCGCCTGGGGCTCCGCCGTCGCGGCCGAGCGCACCTGGGTGGCCGCGGGCGCCGTCTGCCTGGTGATGCTGCTTCTCACGACCGCGGTGCTCGCCGCACCGACGCACGGGCGCCTGGGCCGCGAGCCGGTGGAGCGCCGTCCGCTGCTGCTGCGTCGGCTCCGGCGGGTCGACCGGGCCCGGCTGGCGTGGTCCTTCGCCCTCGCCGGCTGCGCGGCCGGCGCCCTGCTCGTGCGCGCCTGAGCGGCGACGCGACCCGCTACTCCTCGGGCAGCCCGTGGCCGCGCGCGGCGTAGAGCGCCAGCACGTCCTCGCGGGGGATGACGCCGCACCGCTGCGCCCACGCCTCGTAGGCCTCGGCGAGCGAGGCGACGAGCGCAGGCTCCTCGGCCGCCCGGTCGTGCAGCTCGGTGCGGTCGGCCTCGACGTCGTAGAGCTCCCAGTCGCCCCGGTGCTTGCGCACCAGCTTCCAGCGACCGCGTCGTACGGCGCTGTTGCCCTCGTGCTCCCAGAAGAGCTCGCGCTCCTCGCGGGGCTCACCGCGCCAGGCGCCGAGCAGGCTCCTGCCCTCGGCGGGCGGCGCGTCGGCGGGATAGGTCGCGCCCGCGACCTCGGCGATCGTCGGCAGCACGTCGACGAGCTGCGAGGGGGCGGTGCACAGGGCTCCGCCCGCCAGTCCGGCGGGCCAGTGGGCGATGAAGGGGGTGGCGATGCCGCCCTCGTGCACCCAGTGCTTGTACTCGCGGAAGGGCGTGTTGGTGAGGTGGGCCCACGCGCGGCCGTAGGACATGTACGTCGACTCCGGCCCCGGGCGCAGCGCCGGGTCGTTGCCGACGGTGACCGGGTCGCCCTCCCGGGTGGTCTCCTGCACGGGCACGAAGGAGGTGACGAACTCGCGGGCACCCGGGCCGGGCGGCATCTCCTCGGCGCAGCCGCCGTTGTCGGAGAGGAAGACGACCAGGGTGTCCTCCAGGCGACCGGTGCGCTCGAGCTCGGCGAGCACCAGGCCGATGCCCTGGTCCATGCGGTCGACCTGCGCGGCGTACGTCGCCATCCGCTGGGCCTCCCAGTCGTGGTGCGGGGCGTCGTCCCAGGCGGGCACCCGCTCGTCGCGGGGCGCCATGGCCCACGACCGGTCGATGATCCCCTCGGCGACGAGCCGCTCGAGCCGCTCCTCGCGGAGCCGGTCCCAGCCGGCGTCGAAGCGGCCCTCGTAGCGCGCGATGTCGTCGTCGTGCGCGTGCAGCGGCCAGTGCGGGGCGGTGTCGGCGAGGTAGAGGAAGAAGGGGTCGTCGGGTCGCTGCTCGTCGTGCTCGGCGAGGAAGCGCACGGCGTTCTCGGAGATGGCGTCGGTGTAGAACCAGCCCGGCTCCTCGGCCTCGTGCTCCACGTTGGTCTCGTCGCGCGTCAGCGTGCGGGGGCGGTAGAAGGAGCCGGCGCCCTCGAGGGTGCCGAAGAAGCGGTCGAAGCCGCGGCGCGTCGGCCAGGAGTGGTTGGGCTGCTCCATGTCGACCGAGAGGTGCCACTTGCCGGAGAGGTACGTCGCGTAGCCGGCGTCGCGCACCACCTCGGCGACGGTCGCGCAGTCGTCGGCCAGGTCCCCGGGGTAGCCGTCGGGGGCGTCGTCGAAGTTCAGGATGCCGATGCCGACCTGGTGCGGGTGCAGTCCGGTGAGCAGGCTCGCCCGCGACGGGCTGCAGCGCGCGGTGTTGTAGAACTGCGTCATCCGCACCCCGCCGGCGGCGAGCCGGTCGAGCGAGGGCGTGCTGATCTCGCCGCCGTAGGGGCCGATGTCGCTGAAGCCCATGTCGTCGGCGAGGACGAGCAGGACGTTCGGACGGGTCGGGCTCTCAGGCACGGGTGGTCGCCTCCTGGTGGACGTCGTCGAGGTCGCGGCGGTGGGTCTCGGGCAGGAACCACAGCGAGACCAGGGTGATCGCGGCCATCGCCATCACGTAGACGGCGACCGGCCACGGCGACCCCGTGTACGCCGAGACCAGCGAGGTCCCGATCAGCGGGGCGACGGCACCGGTCGGGATCACGCCGATCTGGTAGACCGCGCTCATCCCGGAGTAGCGCACCCGGGTCGGGAAGATCTCGGCGAAGAGCGCGCCCTCGGGGCCGAACATGCAGCAGGCGGCGACGCCCCAGCCGACCACCACGGCGATGGTGACCAGGAGCGGGTCGCCCGTCCTGACCAGCGCGAAGATCGGGAAGGCCGAGACGAGCGCGAGCGCGGCGCCGGCGGCGAAGACGGGGCGACGTCCGAAGCGGTCGGAGAGGTGCCCCGCCGCCAGGATCACGCCGATGCCGACCACCGAGGCGACCAGCAGGGCGTCGAGCACCACGGAGGCCTCGAGACCGAGCACGGTCACCACGAAGGTCACCAGGAAGGCGTTGTAGATGTTGAAGGTGACGCTCTCGCTGACCCGGGCGCCCATCGCGAGGAAGGTGACCTTGGGGTGGTGGCGGAAGACGTCGAGCAGCGGCAGCGAGGCCTTGGCGTCGGCCTGCTCGAGCTTCTGGAAGGCCGGCGGCTCCTCGATCTTGAGCCGGATCACCAGCCCCACCACGACGAGCACGATCGAGACGAGGAAGGGCACCCGCCAGCCCCACGAGAGGAACTGCTCCTCGGGCAGCGCGGTCACCGCGGTGACCGCCAGGGTGCTGGTGAGCAGGCCGATCGGGACCCCGAGCTGCGGCCAGCTGGAATACCACCCGCGGCGGCCGTCGGGCGCGTGCTCGACGCACAGCAGCACCGCGCCGCCCCACTCGCCGCCCAGGCCGAGGCCCTGCAGCATGCGCAGGAGCAGCAGCAGGATCGGCGCCGCGACGCCGATCTGGGCGTAGGTGGGCAGCAGGCCCATCGCGAAGGTCGAGAGGCCCATGATCAGCATCGTCAGCACGAGCATCCGCTTGCGGCCGATGCGGTCGCCGAAGTGGCCGAAGACGAAGCCGCCGAGCGGCCTGGTCACGAAGCCGGCCGCGAAGGTGCCGAAGGCGATCATGGTGCCGACGAGCGGGTCGTAGGAGGGGAAGAACTGGCTGTTGAAGACCAGCGCCGCCATCGTCCCGTAGAGGAAGAAGTCGTACCACTCCACCACCGAGCCGAGCAGGCTCGCGCCCGCGACCTGGCGGATGGAGGTCGGCGTGACCTCGGCGTGCTGCTCCCGCGTGTGCTGCGACATGGGTGGAGACCTCGATCCCGATATCGAGTAAGTGACGCGACTTGGTGTCGACGCCTCGGGCATCCTGCCACGGCCACGACGACGTGGCGGCGCACGCGACGTCCCGCGCGTCGACGGAGAGCCGGGTAAGGCTAGCCTTACCCGGTGTCCGACCCGTCCCCCGTGCCGACCACCGGGGGCCGGCTGATCCTGCAGATGATCGGGCGGCGCAAGCTCCGGCTCACGGTCTACCTGTCGCTGATCAGCACCTGGCAGGTGTGCGAGGCGCTGGTGCCGGTCCTCATCGGCGTGGTCATCGACCGGGCGGTGGTGACCGGCGACGCCGGGGCGCTCGCCCTGTGGCTGGGCGTGCTCGTGGCGCTCTTCGTGGTGCTCAGCTACTCCTACCGCTTCGGCGCGCAGGTCGGCTTCGGCTTCATGCAGCAGGAGATGCACGACCTGCGGATGCGGGTGGCGCGCAAGGCGCTCGACCCCCGCGGCGTCCGCAGCCGGCTGCTGCCGGGCGAGACGCTCTCGCTCGCCACCTCCGACGTCGAGCTGATCGGCGTGACGCTGCGGGCGCTCGGGCTCGGCGTCGCCTCGGGTGTCGCGGTGGTCGTCGCCGCGGTCGCGCTGGTGCGCATCGACCTGGTGCTGGGGCTGGTGGTGCTGCTCGGCGTGCCCTCGGTGCTCGTGCTGCTGCAGGTGATCACGCCCGTGGTCGCACGCCGCAGCGGCGCACAGCAGGCGCTGCTGGCGCGCACGACGGGGGTCGCCACGGACCTGGTGCGCGGGGTCCGCAGCCTCAAGGGCATCGGCGCCGAGGACGTCGCCTCCGAGCGCTACCGCCTCGCCAGCCGCGAGGCCCAGCGCGCCGGCGTCCGCACGGCCGACTCCTACGGCCTGGTCACGGGCGTCACCACCGGGCTGAGCACGCTCTTCCTCGCCGTCGTCGCGCTGGTCGCCGGACTGCTCGCCGTCGAGGGGCGCATCACCCTGGGCGAGCTGGTGGCGATCGTCGGGCTGACCCAGTTCCTCGCCGAGCCGCTGCGCTACCTGGGCGACCTCCTGGCCGAGACCGCGGCCGCGCGGGCCTCCGCGCAGCGCGTCGTCGACTACCTGCACGCCCCGGCGCTGGTCGAGGTGGGCGGCGGGGAGGGCGCTCCCGGCCCGGGGGCGTGCCTGGAGCTCGACGACCTCGACGCGGGCACCCTCGCCGGCGTCAGCCTCGCCTCGCGCCCCGGCGAGCTCCTCGGCCTCGCGGTCACCGACACCGCGGACGCCGCCGCCCTCGTCGGCGTGCTCTCCGGCGAGGTCACGCCCGCGAGCCCCGACGCCGTGCGCCTCGACGGCCGCGCGCTCGGCTCGCTGTCGGTCGACGCCCGCCGCCGCCGGCTCCTGGTCGCGCCGCACCACGTCGACCTCTTCGAGGGCACCCTGGCCACCAACGTCGACCCGGCCGGCCGCCACGACGCGCATGGTCTCGCCCCCCTGCTCGACGCCGCCGCGGTGGCCGACGTGGTCGCGCTCCACCCCGACGGGCTCGCGCACGCGGTCACGCCGGACGGGGCGACGTACTCCGGCGGCCAGCGGCAGCGCGTCGCCTACGCCCGCGCCCTCGCCGCCGACGCGCCCGTGCTCGTGCTGCACGACCCCACCACCGCCGTCGACGCCGTCACCGAGCACCGGATGGCGCGGGGCCTGCGCGAGGTCCGGCACGGCGCGGGCAGCGACCGGTGCACCTGGGTGCTCACCAGCTCCCCCGCGCTGCTGGCCCAGGCCGACCGGGTGGTGCTGCTCGGCGCCGGCCGGGTCGTCGCGACCGGCACCCACGCCGAGCTCTGCGAGCGCGAGGACTACCAGGACGCGGTGCTGCGGTGACCGACGCCCCCACCCGCGAGATCCTGCCCGTCGCCGGGACCCGCGAGACCGCACGGCTCCTCGCGCACCTGCTCGGCGAGCACCGCGGCGCGATGGTCGCGGCCAGCACGGCCTTCGCCGTCGCCGGCCTGGCCGCCATGGTGCCCCCCTGGGTGCTCGGACTCATCGTCGACGAGGCCGACGGCGACGGCACGGCCGCCGACGTGCTGCGCCTGTGCCTGGTGATCGCGGCCGCCGCCGTCGTCGGCGCCGTCGCCTCCGCCCTCTCGCTCTCCTTCCTCGCCCGCGCCGCCGAGCCCGCGCTCGCGCGGCTCCGCGAGGACGTGCTCGCCCGCACGCTGCACCTCGACTCGAGCCGGCTCGAGGCGGCCGGCGCCGGCGACCTGCTCTCGCGGGTCGGCGACGACGTGCGCACGATCGCGACGGCGACCAAGGAGGTGGTGCCGCTCGTGGTCACCTCCGTCGTGGCGGTCGCCCTCACCGCCGGCGGGCTCTTCGCGCTCGACTGGCGGCTCGGGGTCGCCGGCCTGGCGGCCGCGCCGTCGTACGTGCTGGCGCTGCGCTGGTACCTCCCCCGCTCCGGCCCCCTCTACCGCGAGGAGCGGGTCGCCCAGGGCGAGCGTGCGCAGGCGCTGGTGAGCGGCCTCCAGGGCGCGCCGTCGGTGCGTGCCTTCGCGCTGGAGCGGGCCCACCTCGACGCCGTCGACGTGCGCTCCACGCGCACCATGGGCATCGCGGTGCGGGTCTTCGGGATGCTGTGCCGCTTCGGCGCGCGCACCAACCGCTCGGAGCTGATCGGCCTGGCCGCCGTGCTCGCCACCGGCTTCCTGCTGGTGCGCGCCGACGCCGTCACGGTCGGCGCGGTGACGACGGCGGCGCTCTACTTCCACCGGCTCTTCAACCCCATCGGCGCCCTGATGTACCTCTTCGACGAGGTGCAGTCGACCGGGGCGTCGCTGGCCAGGCTGGCCGGGGTCGTCTCGCTGCCCGCCGCGGGGCCCTCGGCACCCCTCGCACCCGCCGGACGCCCGGGCGTCCGCGTCACGGGCCTCACCCACGCCTACGTCGAGGGGCGCCCGGTGCTCCACGACGTCTCGCTCCGCCTGGCCCCCGGCGAGACCGTCGCCGTGGTCGGCGCCACCGGCGCCGGCAAGACCACCCTCGGCGCGATCGGCGCCGGGGTGCTGCTACCCACCCACGGCAGGCTCGCGCTCGAGGGGGGGGGGTACGACGACCTCGACGAGCGCACGGTGCGCGACCACGTCGTCCTCGTGAGCCAGGACGTGCACGTCTTCTCCGGCACGGTGCGCGACGCCGTGACGCTGGCCCGGGCCGGCGCGAGCGACGAGGAGGTGCGCGCTGCGCTGCAGCGGACACTGGCGTGGGAGTGGGTGGCGGCGCTGCCCGACGGCCTCGACACCCTCGTCGGCGACGACGGCCACCCGCTGACCTCGGCGCAGGCCCAGCAGCTGGCGCTGGCCCGCGTGGTGCTGCGCGACCCCGCGGTCGTCGTGCTCGACGAGGCCACCGCCGAGGCCGGGTCCGCCGGCGCGCGCGTGCTGGAGGAGGCGGCCCTGGCCGCGACCGAGGGACGCGCCGCCCTCGTCGTCGCCCACCGGCTCACCCAGTCCGAGCGCGCCGACCGCGTCCTGGTGATGGCCGACGGCCGCGTCGTCGAGGAGGGCACCCACCTCGACCTCGTCGCCGCCGGCGGTCGCTACGCCGAGCTCTGGGACGCCTGGCACGCCCGCTGACCCGTGAGCCTCAGCCGACCACCAGCACGTGCAGCGTGCGGGGGCCGTGGACGCCCTCGACCCGGTCGAGCTCGATGTCGCTGGTGGCGGAGGGACCGCTGATCCAGGTGAGGGGGCGGGCGGGGTCGAGCGAGGCGACGGCGTCGGGCACGTCGGCGACGACCTGGTCGGCGCGGACGACGCACACGTGCAGGTCGGGCACGAGCGAGAGCGCGCGCCGGCCCTGGCCGGGGCCGTGGTCGAGCACGATGGTGCCGGTCTCCGCGACGCCCACGCGCGCCAGCGTGACGACCGCGTCGAGCGCGTCGAGGTCGGCGGCGCTGAGCGCGTCGTCGGGCACCGACCCGGGCACGTCGTACCCCAGCCCGTCGGGGACGACGGCGACGGCGCCGTCGAGCGCGGCCGCGATGCGGGCCTCCACCTCGTCGGGGGCGCAGCGCTCGACGACCGCCTTGTAGTCGGCGACCCGCTCGGCGAAGCGGTCGACGTCGCCGGGCCGCGGCTCGCGCACCTCGCGGGCGGGCGGGGTCGCGGTGGCGCCGGCGGTGGCCTCGCGCACCCGCCGCAGCACCTCCTCGCGGGCACTCACGAGCGGCCTCCGTCCGTACGCCGCCACCACGCGCGGAACGACTCGGGCGGCGCCGTCGGCAGGTCGCGGGCCGAGCTCCACGCGGGCGCCAGCCCCAGCCGGCGGGCCAGTCCGGTGCCGACGCCGGTGAGGCGCTGCGCCAGGCCCAGGCGGCGGGAGCTCGCGAAGGTCTGCGCGGCCCCCTTCATCGCGGCGCCCTCGACCGACGGCCGTCCGCCCCGGTGGGCGTCGACGACCTGGGCGCGCAGGTCGACCAGCACCGAGGGGATGTCGATCTTCACCGGGCACACCTCGTAGCAGGCGCCGCACAGCGACGAGGCGTACGGCAGCGAGTCGACCTGCTCGTCGGTGCCGACGCCCTTGAGCAGCGGGTTGAGGATCGCGCCGATCGGCCCCGGGTAGACCGAGCCGTAGGCGTGCCCGCCGGTGCGCTCGTACACCGGGCACACGTTGAGGCACGCGGAGCACCGGATGCAGCGCAGCGCCTGCCGGCCGACCTCGTCGGCGAGGGCGCGGGTGCGGCCGTTGTCGACCAGCACCACGTGCACCTCCTGCGGCCCGTCGCCGGGCGTGACGCCCGACCAGGTCGAGGTGTAGGGGTTCATCCGCTCACCGGTCGAGGATCGGGGCAGCACCTGCAGGAAGGTGTCGAGCTCGGCCCAGGTCGGCACCACCTTCTCGATGCCGACGACCGAGACCAGCACCTCCGGCAGGGTCAGGCACATCCGGCCGTTGCCCTCGGACTCCACCACCACGAGGGTGCCGGTCTCGGCGACCGCGAAGTTGGCCCCCGAGACGCCGACCTTGGCGCGCAGGAACTTCTCGCGCAGGTGCAGCCGGGCGGCGTTGGCGAGCTCGGCGGGCACCTCGGTCAGGTCGTCGGGGGCCGGACGCCCGGCCGCGGCCATCTTGTCGACGAAGATCTGCCGGATCTCGGCGCGGTTGCGGTGGATCGCGGGCACCAGGATGTGGCTGGGCAGGTCGTCGCCCAGCTGCACGATCAGCTCGGCGAGGTCGGTCTCCCAGGCGGCGACGCCCTCGGCGGCCAGCGCCTCGTTGAGGCCGATCTCCACGGTGGCCATCGACTTGACCTTCACCACCTCGTCGACGTCGTGCGCCCGCGCCACCTGGGCCACGATCGCGCTGGCCTCGGCGGCGTCGCGGGCCCAGTGCACCGTCGCCCCCGCCGCGGTGAGCCGCTCCTCCCGGGTCAGCAGGTGCTGCTCGAGGTCGGCCAGGGCGGCGTCCTTGACGCCCGCCGCGCGCGTGCGCAGCTCCTCCCAGTCGTCGAGCTCGCCCACCACCCGGGCCCGCTTGGCGCGGATCGTCCCGGTGGCGTGGGCCAGGTTGTGCCGCAGCTGGCTGTCGTCGAGGGCCGCGCGCGCGGCCTCGGGGAAGGCCGGCATGCCGACGAACGTCGCGCCGCTCATGCCGGCAGCCGATCGGGGTCGGGCGAGGCGCCGGGGCTCGCACCCTCGGTCGCGGCCAGCACCTCGGCCAGGTGCATCACGCGGACGCCGCCGCGCTGCCGGCGCAGCAGGCCGCCGATGTGCATCAGGCACGAGGAGTCGCCGGCGACGAGCACCTCGGCGCCGGTCTCGCGCACGTGGCGGGCCTTGTCGGCCCCCATCGCCACCGAGGTGTCGGCGTTCTTGACCGCGAAGGTGCCTCCGAAGCCGCAGCACTCCCGCTCCCCCGGCAGCTCGCGCAGGTCGATGCCGCGCACCTCCCGCAGCAGCGAGAGCGGCCGGTCGCCGACCCCGAGCATCCGCAGCGAGTGGCAGGTGGGGTGGTAGGTCACCGAGTGGGGGAACGACGCGCCCACGTCGGTCACGCCGAGCACGTCGACGAGGAACTCGCTGAGCTCGTAGGTGCGCGGGCCGAGCGTCGCGACCGCGTCGGCGAGCGCCGGGTCACCGGCCCTCCTCGCGACGATGCCGTGCTGGTGGCGGGCGCAGCCGGCGCACGAGCCCGACGGCGCGACCACCGCGTCGTAGCCCTCGAACGCCGCGGCGAAGGCCCGCACGGCGGGCACCGCCTCGTCGAGGTAGCCGGAGTTGACCATCGGCTGGCCACAGCAGGTCTGGCCCTCGGGGAAGTCGACCTCGACCCCCAGCCGGGAGAGCAGCCGCACGACCGACTTGCCGACCTCGGGGAAGAGCGTGTCCCCGAGACACGTCACCATCAACGCCACACGCATGGCCCCACGCTACGCGGCGGGGGCCACCCTCACTCCTCGGAGCGCTGGTAGACGTCGGGCACCCCGTCGCCGTCGGCGTCGACCTGCTCGGCCTCGTGGAGCAGCCGGTAGGCCCGCTCCCGCAGTCCCAGGGCGACGCCCGCGAGGGCCGCGGCGACGAGGGAGGCGGTCAGGATGGCCACCTTGACGTGCTCGTCGCGCTCGCTGCCGGCGCCGTAGGCCAGGTCGCCGATCAGCAGCGAGACGGTGAAGCCGATGCCCGCCAGCATCGAGACCCCGAGCACGTCGACCCAGCGCAGCCCGGGGTCGAGGCTCGCGCGGGTGAAGCGCGAGACCAGCCAGGTGGTGCCGACGATCCCGATCGGCTTGCCCAGCACCAGTCCGGCGACGATGCCCAGGGCCACGGGGTCGGAGAGCGACTCGACCAGGCCGTCGAGACCACCGATGGTGACGCCGGCGGCGAAGAAGGCGAAGACCGGCACGCAGAAGCCGGCGGAGAGCGGCCGCACGAGGTGCTCGAAGTGCTCCGCCAGGCCGGGTCCGGCGTCCGGCCCCCCGGCGGCCCGGCTGCGGATCACCGGCACGGTGAAGCCGAGCAGGACCCCGGCGACCGTCGCGTGCACTCCCGACTCGTGCACCAGCCACCAGCAGACGACGGCCAGGGGCACGAGCAGCCAGACCGAGCGCACCCGGCGCTGCACGAGCAGGGCGAAGAGCCCGAGCGGCACGGCCGCAGCGAGCAGGTAGAGCGGCTGCAGGTCGTCGGTGTAGAAGATCGCGATCACCGTCACCGCGAGGAGGTCGTCCACCACGGCCAGGGTGAGCAGGAAGGTGCGCAGCGCCGTCGGCAGGTGGTTGGCGATGACCGCCAGCACGGCCAGGGCGAAGGCGATGTCGGTGGCGGTGGGAATGGCCCAGCCGTTGAGCGCCCCGTCGCCCGTGCGGAGGTTGACCAGCACGAAGATCAGCGCCGGCACCGTCATGCCGCCCACGGCAGCGGCGATGGGCAGCGCGGCCCGGGCGGGGTCGCGCAGGTCGCCGGCGACGAACTCCCGCTTGAGCTCGAGCCCGACGACGAAGAAGAAGACCGCGAGCAGCCCGTCAGCCGCCCAGGTGCCCAGCGTCAGGTCCAGGTGCAGGGCCGAGGGGCCGACCGTCGTGTCGCGCAGCGAGGCGTACCACTCCCCGCCGCCGACGTTGGCGGCCACCAGCGCCACCGCCGCGGCCGCGATGAGCAGGCCGCCGCCGAGGGTCTCGCTCCGCAGCACGCCGGCGATGCGGCGTGCCTCGGGCCAGGACCCCCTGCTGAAGACGACACGGCTCTTGTCGGCCACGGATGCTCCTCGGGGTAGGCGACGACGACGCCGACCAGACTTCCCGGCACACCGTCGTCCAGCCTAGGCCACGACGGGGGTCGGGGCCGCACGCGACGAAGGCCCTGACCGTCGCGTGACGGTCAAGGCCTCCGGGCAGTGCGGGATCAGCCCTTGAAGACGTCCTTGACGTTCTCGCCGGCCTGCTTGGCCGACGCCTTGGACTGGTCGGCCTTGCCCTCGGCCTGCAGCTCGTGGTCGCCCTTGGCGTCGCCGACGGCCTCCTTGGCCTTGCCCTTGAGGTCCTCAGCGGTGTTCTTCGCCTTGTCAGCGAGTCCCATGGTGGTGTCCCTTCTGGTGGGGTCAGGTACCTACTCCCGCGTAGTTCCCGATCCGTGGCGGCTCACTCCCCCCGTGGCGCCGTACTGTGACGGCGTGGACGCCGAGGCCTGGGACGCGCGCTACGCCGCCGCGCAGCGGGTGTGGTCGGTGGGCCCCAACCGGTTCGTCGAGGCCGAGCTCGCCGACCTGCCACCCGGGCTGGCCGTCGACCTGGCCTGCGGCGAGGGCCGCAACGCCGTGTGGCTGGCGCGACGCGGCTGGACCGTGCACGCCGTCGACTTCTCCGTCGTGGCCGTCGACCGCGGTCGCGCGGCCGCACCCGAGGTGACCTGGCAGGTCGGCGACGTGCTCACCGCGCCGTTGCCGACGCAGGCCGACCTGGTGGTGCTGGCCTACCTGCAGCTCTGCGCCGCCGAGCGGCGCGCCGCCCTGCGGCGGGCCTACGAGACGCTCGCCGTCGGCGGCCGGCTGCTGGTCGTGGCCCACGACTCCAGCAACCTGCGCGAGGGCACCGGCGGCCCACGCGACCCCGAGGTGCTCTACACGGCCGAGGACGTGCTGGCCGACCTCGCCGACCTGCCGCTGGTGGTGCACCGTGCGGAGCGGGTCACCCGCGAGGTGGTCGCGCCCGACGGGCACGGCGCCGCCGGCACGGCGTACGACGTGCTGGTGGTCGCCGACCGCGGCTGAGCCCGGCTCAGCTGCGCGACTCGTCGCCCTGCTCGAGGCGGTGCTCGTCGTCGGCGGGCTCCTCGGCCCGCTCGACGGGACCGAAGACACCGCGCTCGGCGTTGGCCCTGGTCTTGCGGATCTGGCGGACGAAGCTCCACATCAGCAGCGCCGTGGCCGCGACGAGCGCCATGAAGAGCCAGAAGGCCCCCCAGCCCGCGCGCACGTCCTCGGCCTCCGGCACCGGGTCGACGGCGGAGGCGAGCATCAGCACGAGGTCCATGCCCCCCATTGTGCCCCTCAGGCCAGGTCGTCGCGCCCGCGGATGCCGGCGAAGAGGTCGTCCTCGGGCAGCGGGCTCTCCACGTGCGAGGTGACCAGCTCGTAGTCCTCGGTCGGCCACGCCTCCCGGGCCACCTGCAGCGGCACGCTGAACCAGGGACCGTCGGGGTCGATCTGGGTCGCGTGGGCGATCAGGGCCTGGTCGCGCACCCCGAAGTAGTCGGCGCACGGGACCCGGGTGGTGATCCGCGCGTCGTGCGCCGGGTCGGGCTTCCACTCCTCGAGGCGCTCGGCGTACGGCGACTCCAGGCCGTGGGCGAGCATCGCCTCGTGCAGCGCCTGGGTGCGCGGGCGGTTGAAGCCGTGGTGGTAGTAGAGCTTCAGCGGCTGCCAGGGCTCGCCGGCGTCGGGGTAGCGCGTGGGGTCGCCGGCGGCCTCGAAGGCCACCACCGAGACCCGGTGGCACATGATGTGGTCGGGGTGCGGGTAGCCGCCGTTCTCGTCGTACGTCGTGAGCACGTGCGGCCGCTGCGAGCGGATCAGCCGCACCAGCGGCTCGGCCGCGACCTCGGGGTCCATCAGCCCGAAGCACCCCTCGGGCAGCGGCGGCTTGGGGTCGCCCTCGGGCCAGCCGGAGTCGACGAAGCCCAGCCAGTCCTGGGTGACACCGAGGATCTGCCGTGCCGCCTCCATCTCGCGCTTGCGGATGCCGGCGATGTCGGCGAGCACGTCGGGCCGGTCCATCTTGGGGTTGAGGATCGAGCCCCGCTCCCCTCCGGTGCAGGTGACCACGTGGACGTCGACACCCTCGGCGACGTACTTCGCCGTGGACGCGGCACCCTTGCTCGACTCGTCGTCGGGGTGCGCGTGCACGTGCATCAGGCGCAGCATGCCGACATCGTAGGAGCACCCCCGGGTGGGAGGATGGTGCAGGTGACCCCCCAGGACCCTCTCGCCGAGCGCTACGGCCGTGGCCGCACGTCGCGGGCCCGCTGGGTGGTGGTCGGGTCCGGCATCGTGGGCGTGCTCGCCCTGGGCTGGCTGCTGTGGGTGATCTGGTTCGAGAGCACCCCCGCGGCCCAGTCGCAGCTGCAGGGCTACGACGTGGTCTCGGGCGACCTCGCGACCGCCCAGGTCACCGTGACCCTCGCCGACCCCGGCGTCGAGGCCTCCTGCCTGGTGCGCGCGAGCGCCGCCGACAGCAGCGTCGTCGGCGAGCGCAGCTTCCAGGTCACGGGCGTCGAGGGCCCCCAGCGCCTCGAGGTGGAGGTGCGCACCGAGCGCGAGGCGACCAGCGTCGAGATGGTCGGCTGCACCGCCCCGGGCCAGTCGCGCCCGCGCTGATCGGCGCCGATCCGGGTTCCGGAGGATTTGGGTGCGCCCCACGGGGCATTGGTAAGGTCATCCACTTGCCCGCGCGGCGCCTCCCGGTGCCGCCCGCCGTTCCACACGCACCTTCTCCCCACAGGAGTCACTCGATGACCGAGACGACCACCGGCACCGTCTGGCTGACGCAGTCCAAGTACGACGAGCTCAGGAGCGAGCTCGACACGCTGAAGAACGAGACCCGCGCCGACATCGTCAAGCGCGTCAGCGACGCCCGCGACGAGGGTGACCTCAAGGAGAACGCCGGCTACCACGCCGCCCGCGACGAGCTCAGCAAGGTCGACGGCCGCATCGCGCAGCTCACCGACATGCTCGAGCGGGCGCAGGTGGGCGAGACCCCGGCCGACGACGGTGTCGTCGAGCCCGGCATGTTCGTCACCGTGCTGCTCGGCGGCTCGGAGAAGAAGTTCCTGCTCGGCGCCCGCGAGATGGCCGACGAGAGCGAGGAGATCGACGTCTTCTCGCCGCAGTCGCCGATGGGCCAGGCCCTCAACGGCGCCCGCAAGGGCGACACCGTGGCCTACGAGGCCCCCAACGGCAAGAGCTTCCAGGTCGAGATCGTCGACGCGGTGCCCTACCGGGGCTGAGCCCCGGACCGGCTCAGCCGACCACGCGGAAGCCGAGCTCGCGCAGCCGCCCGAGCACGGCCTCGGCGTGGTCGGGTCCACGCGTCTCGAGCTGCAGCTGCACCTGCACCTCACCCAGGTGCAGCCGGGTGGAGGTGCGCTCGTGCGCGACCTCGAGCACGTTGGCCCCGGCGCCCGCCAGCTCGGCCAGCAGCGACGCCAGCCCCCCGGGGCGGTCGGGGATCACGCAGCCGATGTTGAGGTAGCGGCCGCCGGCCGCCATGCCGTGGCGGATCAGGTTGCCCAGCAGCAGCGGGTCGACGTTGCCACCCGAGAGCACCGCCACCGCGGGGGTCTCGAAGCGGCCCGGCTCGTCGAGGATCGCCGCCACCGCCGCGGCACCCGACGGCTCGACGACCATCTTGGCCCGCTCGAGCAGCAGCACCAGGGCCCGTGAGAGCGAGTCCTCGGAGACCGTGACCACCTCGTCGACGTGCTCCTGCACGGCGGCGAAGGGGATGTCGCCGGGCTTGGCGACCGCGATGCCGTCGGCCATCGTGGTCATCCGCTCCAGCTGCACCGGCGCCCCGCTGCGCAGCGACTCCGGGTAGGCCGCCGCCTCCGCGGCCTGCACCCCCACCAGGTGCACGTCGGGACGCCGCGCCTTGATCGCCAGCGCGATGCCGGCCAGCAGTCCCCCGCCCCCGGTGGGCACCAGCACGGTGCGCACCTGCGGTGCCTGCTCGAGGATCTCCAGCCCGCAGGTGCCCTGGCCCGTGACGATGTCGGGGTGGTCGAAGGGGTGGATGAAGACCGCGCCGGTCTCGTCGGCGTAGTCCTTCGCGGCCTCCAGGGCCTGGGTGAGGTACTCGCCGTGGAAGCGCACGTCGGCGCCGTAGCCCCGGGTGGCGTTGGCCTTGGGGATCGGGGCGCCGTCGGGCATGAAGACCGTGGCACGCATGCCGAGCTCCTTGGCCGCGAGCGCGACCCCCTGGGCGTGGTTGCCCGCCGAGGCCGCGACGACGCCGCGTGCCCGCTCCTGCGCCGTGAGCCGGGAGAGCCGCAGGTAGGCGCCGCGGATCTTGAAGGACCCGGTGCGCTGCAGGTTCTCGCACTTGAGCCGCACCTCGCCGCCCACCACCTGGGTGAGCCAGCGCGACCCCTCCATCGGGGTGCGCAGCGCGAGCTGCGAGACCACCTCGCGGCACTCCTCGATGTCGGTGATCGTGACGCTCATCCGCGCTCCTCCTCCTGGGGCCGCTGCGGCAGCCCGTCCTGTGCCGCCGCCGCGAGCGGATCCTCCCCGATCCGGGTCGCCGCGGCCAGGTGCTGCACCACGGCGTTGAGCGACGCTGCGAGCGGCACCGCGATCAGGGCGCCCGCGATGCCGGCGACCAGGATGCCCATCGCGATCGCCACGATGATGCCGAGCGGGTGCAGCGCCACGAAGCGCCCCATCAGGAACGGCTGCAGCACGTGCGCCTCGAGCTGCTGCACCCCGACCACGACGGCGAGCATGATCAGCGCCGTGACCGGGCCCTGGGCCACCAGGGCCACCAGCACGGCCACCGCGCCGCTGACCGCGGCGCCGACGAGGGGCACGAAGCCGCCGAGGAAGACGAGCACCGCGATGGCACCCACGAAGGGGACGCCCAGGATCGCGGCACCGAGGGCGATGCCGGCGGAGTCGACCGCCGCCACCACCACCGTGGCCCGGATGAACTGGGTGAGCGACCTCCACGCCACCCGTCCCGAGGTGTCGGCCTGGGTGCGGCCGGCGCGCGGGAAGAGCCGCACCAGCCACGCCCAGATCCACGGCCCGTCGGCGAGGAAGAAGTAGGTCGCGAAGAGCACGATGAAGACGCCGGCCACGACGTGGCCGACCGTCTCGCCCAGCTCGCTGATGCGGCCGACCGCGTCGTCGCCGAAGGCGGTCAGCTGGCGCTGGCCCTCCGAGAGCATGGTGCTGATCTGGGAGTCGGTGATGCCGAGGGGCCCGTCGCGCAGCCAGGAGCGGATCTGTCCGAGGCCGCTGGCGACCTGGTCGTTGAGCCCGGCCGCCCCGTCGGCGATGGAGCTGCCGACGAAGGTCAGCAGCAGCACGACCACGCCGAGGGCGCTGCCGACGACGAGCAGGGCCGCCAGCTGTCGCGGCAGTCCCCAGCGGCGCAGCCGCGCGACGACGGGCGAGACCAGGGCGGCCAGCAGCAGCGCGATCACCAGGGGCAGCACCACGACCATGAAGAAGCCGGTGAGCCACAGCAGCAGCGCACCCGCGGCGGCGATGACCAGGAAGCGCCACGCCCACGCGGCGGCCAGGTCGACGCCGTAGGGCACCTGCGCGCGGCGCAGGTCGCTGGGACCGGGGTCGAGCTCGAGCGGCCGCTCGGCCGCGCGCCGTGCCGCACGCGTCTCGGCCCACTGCTGCGCGATCCGGGCGCGGATCTCGAGGGTCTCCAGCTCGTGGCGCTCCGCCGCCCGGGCGGCGTCCTGCTCGCGCGCCTGACGGGTCAGGCTGCCGCGGCTGCGGAGCCGCTCGATCAGACGCGCTCGGGTCGCCACGCAGCCAGCCTAGGCGGTGCGCGGGTCCTCCTAGGGTGGCGGCATGCGCAACCCCGTGCAGCAGTACCTCGAGGACATCGTCGCCCAGTGCGGCGGCACCGACGGCGCGGTCGCCGACTACATCCCGGAGCTCGCGCAGGCCGACCCCGACCGCTTCGCGCTCGCCCTCGCGACGGTCGACGGTCACGTCTACGAGGTCGGCGACACCGACGTGCGCTTCAGCATCCAGTCGATCTCCAAGCCCTTCACCTACGCCCTCGCCCTGGCCGACCAGGGACCGGAGGCCGTGGCCGCCAAGGTCGACGTCGAGCCCTCGGGCGAGGCCTTCAACGAGATCAGCCTGGCCGGCGACACCGGTCGGCCGCGCAACCCGATGATCAACGCAGGTGCCATCACCGCGGCGTCCCTGGTGGCCGGCGAGACCGAGGCGGAGCGCTTCGAGCGGACCCTCGCGTGGTACGGCCGCTTCGCCGGGCGGGGGCTGGGCGTCGACGAGGCGGTCTACGGCTCCGAGCTCGCCACCGCGCACCGCAACCGGGCGATCGCCCACATGCTGCGGGAGTTCCGCGTGCTCGAGGGCGACCCGGAGGCCACGCTCGCGCAGTACGTGCGGCAGTGCGCGATCGAGGTCGACACCGTCGACCTCGCGCGCATGGCCGCCACCCTGGCCAACGGCGGGGTGCAGCCGCTGACCGGAGAGCGGGTGCTGGCCGGCCCCACCACCGAGCGGGTGCTCAGCGTGATGGCCACCTGCGGCATGTACGACGCGGCCGGCGACTGGATCTCGGCCGTGGGCATGCCCGCCAAGAGCGGGGTCAGCGGCGGGATCATCGCGGTGCTGCCGGGGCAGGTGGGCGTGGCGGTCTTCTCCCCGCGCCTCGACGCCCACGGCAACAGCGCCCGCGGGGTGACGCTGTGCGAGCGCATGTCGCGCGACATGGAGATGCACCTGATGCACGTCGGCCGCAGCTCGCGCACGGCGGTGCGGGCGGCGTACCCGCTCTCGCGGCTCTCCTCCCGACGCCGCCGCACCGAGGACGACCAGGCGGTGCTGGAGGCGCACGGCGACCGGGCGCGGGTCTACGAGCTGCACGGCGACCTGCTCTTCGCGGAGGCGGAGAACGTCGCCCGCCGCGTGGTCGACGACGCGCCCGAGCTCGCCGTCTTCGACGTACGCCGCCTCGACGACGTCGCCGCGGTCGCCAAGGAGACCCTGCTCGGGCTGCGCACGACGCTGCGCGAGGCCGGCGCGGAGGCGGCGATCGTCGACCCCGACGGGGTGCTGCCCGACCCCGACGCCGGCACCGACCGGGCCAGCCCGGTCTTCCCCGACCTGGTCGCCGCGGTGCTGTGGGCGGAGGACGAGCTGCTCCGTCGCCACGGTGACGGCGACGCCCCCGACGACGGCGACGCGGTCGTCGCGGAGCACCCGCTGCTGCGCGACCTCTCCCCCGCGGCCCGCGAGGCCGTCGACGCGCTGCTCGAGCGGCTGACCTACGCCCGCGGCGAGGTGGTGCTCGAGCCCGGCGGGCCCTTCGCCGGCGTGCACGTCATCGTGCGCGGCGAGGCGGTGGCCACCGTCGACGGGGCCGGCGGGCCCGACGACGAGCCGCGCACGCTGGTGACGATGAACCCCGGCACCTCCTTCGGCGAGCTCGCCCTCGGCACCGACGGCGTGCAGGAGACCCGCATCCACGCCTCCCAGGACCTCGAGGTGCTGCGGCTGGGCGCCGACGCG
>JBQGFI010000059.1:0-9678 GCA_052040065.1 Marmoricola sp. | reverse complement strand
CTCAAGCCGGTCGACGGCTCCGGCGGCAAGGGCATCGTCATCGGCCCCCAGGCCTCGCGCGCCGAGCTCGACGAGCTGCGCGCCAAGGTGCTGCAGGACCCGCGGGCGTGGATCGCCCAGCCGGTGGTGCAGCTCTCGACCGTGCCGACCTACGTCGACGGCGTGATGCGTCCGCGGCACGTCGACCTGCGCCCCTTCGCCGTCAACGACGGCAACCGGGTGTGGGTGCTCCCGGGCGGCCTCACCCGGGTCGCCCTCGGCGAGGGCGAGCTGATCGTGAACTCCTCCCGCGGCGGCGGCTCCAAGGACACCTGGGTGCTGGCCGGCAGCGGCGGGCGGGCCGTCGTCCGCACCGAGCCCGAGCGGGTCGCCGTGCACGCGACCCCCCAGGACACCGGCCCCGCCCTCGACTCCTTCTCCTCCCAGCACGACCAGCAGCAACAGCAGGCGTCGTCGGTCGCGCCTGTCGAGACCCGTCCCACCGAGGCCCCGGGAGGCGCACCGTGCTGAGCCGCATCGCGGAGTCGCTCTTCTGGATCGGCCGCTACGTCGAGCGTGCCGAGGACACCGCCCGCATCCTCGACGTGCAGACCCAGCTGATCCTGGAGGACCCCGGCGTCGACGAGGAGAGCACGTGTCGCAGCCTGCTCTCGATCATGGGCGTCGAGCAGGTCGCCGACCAGGGCATCACCTCCGCCGAGATGCTGAAGGTCCTGGCCTACGACGTCGAGTCGCCGGCGTCGATCGCCGCCACCCTCGCCGCGGCGCGCGAGAGTGCCCGCCGCGCCCGCGAGACGCTCTCGACCTCGATGTGGGAGGCGATGAACACCACCTGGCGGGCGATCCCCTCGGGGCACTTCCGCTCGATGCGGCCCCCGGTCGCCTTCCGGTGGGTGCGCGACCGGGCGGCGCAGATCAACGGCATCGCCGAGGCCACCATGACGCGTGACGAGGGCTACCAGTTCCTGGTGCTGGGCCGCTCGATCGAGCGGGCCGACATGACCTCGCGCCTGGTCGCGACCGCGGCCCTGACCTCCGGGTCCGCGTGGGGCACCTCGCTGCGCGCCTGCGGCGCCTACGAGGCCTTCCTGCGCACCTACCGCGGCCTGGAGACCGAGCGCGGCGCGGCGGAGTTCCTGCTGCTCGACCGCCTCTTCCCCCGCTCCGTGGTCTTCGGCCTCACCGAGGCCGAGCGCTGCCTGGAGCGGGTGGAGTCCGGCGGCACCCGCGCGGGCGTGCAGAACGAGGCGCAGCGGCTGCTCGGCCGCACCCGCGCCGAGCTGGAGTACCGCTCGCTGTCCGACTTCGTCGCGGAGCTGCCCAGCGAGATGGAGCGACTGCAGCGCACCTGCGCACTGGCGACCGACGCGATCACGCGGCGCTACTTCGCCGGCGCCGAGGCGACCGAGTGGCACGGGGTGAGGGCATGACCATGCAGCTGCGCATCGTCCACACCACCGGCTTCGAGTACGACGGCAAGGCCAACTCCTCCTTCAACGAGGCCCGGCTCACCCCGCTGACCGGCCCCGGCCAGATCGTGGTGCACAACCGCGTCGAGGTGCACCCCACCCCCTGGACCTACACCTACCGCGACTACTGGGGCTCGCAGGTCACGGCGTTCGAGGTGCTCGACCCGCACACCTCGCTCACCGTCGTCGGCACCGCCACCGTGCACACCGACCGGACGCCGGCCGGCGACCCGGTGCTGTCCTGGCAGGAGCTGCGCTCGGCCGCGTCGTCCGACCAGCACACCGAGTACCTGACCCTGTCGGAGCGCGTCGCCCCCGCCGACGACCTCGCCGCGCGGGCCCGCGAGCTGGCCGAGGGCTCCGACTCCCCCACCACGGCCGCCGCCGCGATCTGCGCGCTGGTCTACGACGAGGTCAAGTACGTCTCCGGCTCGACCTCGGTCGACGCCTACGCCGTGCACAGCTGGGAGCGACGCACGGGGGTGTGCCAGGACATGGCCCACATCACCATCGGCGCGCAGCGCCCCGTGGGCATCCCCACCCGCTACCCCTCCGGAGACCTGCACCCCCGGGTCGACCCCGAGATCGGCACGGCTGCGACGGGCGAGTCGCACGCGTGGGTCGAGTGGTGGGACGACGGCTGGCGCGGCTACGACCCCACCAACGCCACGGAGCCCGGCGACCGCCACGTCGTCACCGCCACCGGCCGCGACTACGGCGACGTCAAGCCGCTGTCCGGCGTCTTCTCCGGCTCCGGCACGTCCCGGATGTTCGTCGACGTGCAGATCACCCGGCTCGCCTGAGGGCACCCGGGGGCATGAGCCTGCTGCCCCCGCCACCCGCACCGACCGACGGCGCCGCCCCCGACGACGTCGCCGCGTGGGTCGCCGCGCACCTCGGCGACCTCACCCGCGAGGGTCCGGAGGGGGTGCGCCCGGGCGGCATGAGGGGCGGGCAGGCGGCGGCCGACGCCGCCCTGACCGGCCTCGACGTCGACGGCTACGCCCGGTCGCGGAGCACGGTGTGGCCACCGTCGCGGCGCGGCGCCTCGCGGATGTCGCCCTACCTGCGCCACGGCCTGCTCCGGCTCCGCACCGTCTGGGACGCCGTGGCGACGGCGCCGGGGCGCGACCGCTTCCGCTACCGCGAGGAGCTGATGTGGCAGGAGTACGCCCGCCACCTCTACGCCCGGGTCGGGCGGGAGTCGGGCCGGCCGCTGCGCCGTGAGCAGCCGGTCCCGGCCCAGCCCTGGACCGGGGAGCCCTGGCCCCGCGAGATGGCGTGCATGGACCTCGTCGTCGGCGACCTCCACGACGACGGGTGGCTGGTCAACCAGACCCGGATGTGGGCCGCCTCGCAGTGGGCCGTGCGAGCCGGGGCCGACTGGCGCGAGGGCGAGGACGAGCTCTTCGCCCACCTCCTCGACGGGTCC
Organism: Marmoricola sp.; assembly: GCA_052040065.1. Classification (GTDB taxonomy): domain Bacteria; phylum Actinomycetota; class Actinomycetes; order Propionibacteriales; family Nocardioidaceae; genus Marmoricola. The sequence continues at coordinate 6,777 of JBQGFI010000059.1, read as the reverse complement.
CGCGCCGCCAACCGGCTCGGGTGGCAGTGGACCGTCGGCACCGGGAGCGCCAAGGCGTACGGCTTCAGCCGCTGGCAGGTGGAGAAGCGGGCCCCGCAGCTGTGCCGCCGGTGCGCGCTGAGCTCGGCCTGCCCGGTGCAGCAGTGGCCCGAGTCGACGCCGGGTGCCACCGTGTCCGGCCCCGACCTCGGCCGCGGCCCCACCCCCTCCGGGCCCGAGGAGCCGCCCGCACCCGTGGCCGACGCCGTGTGGCTCACCGCCGAGTCCCTGGGCGTCGACGACCCGGCGCTGGCGGCCACGCCCGACCGTCCGGCCGTCTTCTGCTTCGACGCACCGCTGCTCGCGCGCCTCCGGCTCTCGGGCAAGCGCCTGGTCTTCCTCGCCGAGACGCTGGGCGAGCTCGCCACGACGCACGAGCTGGAGGTGCGTCGTGGGGCGGTCGGCGAGGAGCTCGCCGGCCGCAGCCTCGCGGCGACGTACGCCCCCGTGCCGGGCTTCGCCCGCCGCTCCGCCGACCTTGACGTCACCGAGCTGCACCCGTGGCCGTGGCTCGTCCGGCCGCGCCAGGCCCCGCTGCGCTCCTTCTCCGCCTGGCGCAAGGGGGTCGGCGACCCGACCTGAGCCACGTCGCACCTTGTCCGTTTTCAACCAGTTTGAGGATTCGCCTCCGCGAGCCGCCCCCGGCCGCCGATACTGGGTGCAGGGGAGGACTCATGACCGGCACGCAGCTCGAGCAGCGGGCGATCGCGGTGTCAGCAGGTGGGGGCCGGGTGATGCCGGACAACCTGCTCGACAACCTGCAGCTCATCGCCGACGGCATCGTCGCGGTGGCGGGCTTCGGCGTGGCCGCGATCCGCATCCGCCGGGGTGAGGAGCTCGAGCTCGTCGTCGACACCGAGCTCCCCGAGGAGGTCGGCACCCGGATCCCCCTGGCCCTGATGCTCGACGAGCTCGCGGTCGCCGAGGTCTGGGGCGCCCTGCGCTTCGTCCCGCACGAGCTCTCCGGCGGTGAGGAGCTCGGCTGGGTCGTCCCCGACTACCCGGTGGGCGACGGTCCCGACGCCTGGCACCCGATGGACATGCTGGTGGCGCCGCTCTACGACCAGGAAGGCGAGCTGCGCGGCACGCTCGCCATCGACTCGCCCCACGACGGTCGTCGCCCCGGGCTGGAGGCACGCAGGGTGCTCGAGCGCTTCGCCGAGCTGGCCTCCCGCGCGGTGCTGACCGCGCTGGAGCGGGAGTCGCTGGCCGCGCAGGTGGCGATGGCCGAGACCGTCAAGTCGATCGTGCGCAGCACCAGTGCGCAGCTCAGCCTCGCGGGCCTGCTGCAGGCCAGCGAGCACACGCTGCTGGAGGGCTTCGACGCCCAGCACCTGTGGATCAAGACGGTCGACGACGAGCACGGGGTGGCCGAGTACCTGCCGGAGGTGCTGCGCGTCGCGCTGCCGCCCGAGATCGTGGACTTCGCCCAGCGGGCGGCGCACTACTGCTGGTACCAGCAGACCGTCATGATCGTCGGACCGAGCGAGCCGGTCCCGGAGAAGATGGCACCGGAGCACCACGCGCACGTCGTACGGCTGCTCGCGGAGATGGGGATGCAGTCGCTGGTCTTCGTGCCGCTCGGCGCCGGCCCGGAGTGCATGGGCAGCCTGGTCCTGGTGCGCGGCACCGAGGCGCGGGCCTGGACCGACATCGAGTGCGCCGCCCTGCTCGACATCGGCCACGACCTCGGCCGCGCCGCGCTCAACGCCCGGACCTTCGAGCGGGAGCACGCCCTCGTCACCGAGCTGAAGGCGCTCGACGAGTACAAGAGCCAGCTGATCTCCACGGTCTCCCACGAGCTGAAGAGCCCGCTGACGACCGTGCAGGGCCACCTCGAGATGCTCACCACCGGCGAGATCGTGGTCCCCGACGACGCCCGTGGCTCCCTGACCGCCATCGGCCGCGCCTCGCAGCGGATGTCCCGGGTGATCGAGGACCTGCTCTTCCTGCGCCAGCTGGACCCCGCGCGCCCCCTCACGCCGTCCGCGGTCGACCTGGCCGAGCTCGTCGCCGACGCCGTCGCCATGACCTCGACCTCGGTCACCGCCAAGGGCCTGCGCGTCGCCGTCGACGCACCGCAGACACCGGTCCTCGCGCTCGGGGAGCCCGACGAGCTCGACAAGATCGTGCACAACCTGGTGACCAACGCCGTGAAGTACACCCCCGAGCACCGCGCCATCGACATCTCCCTGCGCCACCGGGGCGGGACGGTCGCGCTGACGGTCCGCGACGAGGGCCTCGGCATCTCCGAGGAGGACCAGGCCCAGCTCTTCACCGAGTTCTTCCGCTCGACCAACCCCGAGGCGGTCGCGCAGCCCGGCACCGGCCTGGGGCTCACGATCGTGCGGCGCATCGTCGACCGGCACGGCGGCAGCATCAGCCTCGACTCCGCCCTCGGCGAGGGCAGCACCTTCGTGGTCACCCTCCCCGCGGCCGGCTGACCGACGGCCGACGCTCGCCGCTGACAGGGCCCGGGTGCGGACGGGCTGGCTCATAGGCCGGATCCTGTTCGCCGGGGGCCTCGCGACCGTCCCGGTTGGCGACCATCCATCTCGCGGGGCCGTTGCCGACCCCGTCCTGCGACCTACCCGCGAGCTCGGGCGGACCACCCTCGAGCGCTCGCTGTCTGGTCTTGCTCCAGGTGGGGTTTGCCTAGCCGCCACGGTCGCCCGTGGCGCTGGTGGTCTCTTGCACCACCGTTTCACCCTTGCCGCGCCTCGCGGCGTGGCGGTCTGTTCTCTGTGGCACTGATCCCGCGGGTCACCCCGGGTGGGTGTTGCCCACCACCTCGTCCTGTGGAGTCCGGACCTTCCTCGACGCTCCCCGAGGGGTACGCCGCGGTCGCCCGGCCAGCCCGTCCGCTCCGGCAAGGATAGGCCCTCCTACGCTGGCCCGCGTGCTGGTCCTGCTGCCGCCCTCCGAGGGCAAGTCCGTCCCCCGCCGCGGCAAGCCGCTCGACCTCGGCTCGCTGTCGTTCCCGGGGCTGACGGACGCCCGCGCCGAGGTGGTCGACGCCCTGGTCTCGCTCTGCGACGGCGACCCCACCCGGGCCGCCGAGGTGCTGGGCCTCGGCCCCACGCAGACCGACGAGGTGCTCCGCAACGCCGCCCTCCGGGACGCCCCCACCGTCCGCGCCGACGCGCTCTACACCGGCGTCCTCTACGACCACCTCGACCTGGCCACGCTCGACGCCGCCGCCCGGCGGCGGGCCACCCGGTGGCTCGCCGTGACCAGCTCGGTCTTCGGCCTGCTGCGGCCCGGCGACCGGGTGCCGTCCTACCGGCTCTCCGGCGACGTCACGCTCCCGGGCCTCGGCGGCGTCGCTGCCCACTGGCGGCGGGCGCTCGACCCGGTCTCGCGCGACGCGGCCGGCCGCGGCCTGGTCGTCGACCTGCGGTCCTCGACCTACGCCGCCGTCTGGCGCCCGGCGCCCGACCTCGCCCCGCGGGTGGCGACCGTGCGCGTGCTCCAGGAGCGTGCGGGCACGCGCTCGGTGGTGAGCCACTTCAACAAGGCCACCAAGGGCCGGCTGGTCCGTGCCCTGCTGGAGCGCGGCGAGAGCGCGTCCTCGCCCGAGGGCCTCGCCGGCCTGCTCGGCGACCTCGGCTGGCACGTCGAGCTGGGCGCCCCCACGAGGTCCGGCACCCGCCTCGACGTCGTCGTCACCGAGGTCTGACCCGGGCGACTACACCGGGCCGGTGGGGCGGGCGTTGAAGAGCCGCATCTGGGGGTGGACGCCGCCCTCGGGGGTGTCGAAGTAGGAGAGCACGGTGACCGAGGCGGGGGCGAGCTCCATCCGGTACGCCGCGTCGAGCGAGGCGCCGACGGCGTCGGCGACGAGCACCTTGATGGGCGTGACGTGGGAGACCACGACGAGCGTCTCGCCGGCGTGGGCGGCCAGCAGCCGGTCGCGCCCCTCCAGCACCCGTGCCTGGACCGCGCGCAGCGACTCCCCGCCATGCGGCGCGGAGTCGAGGTCGCCGAGCCACGAGGAGAGGTCGTCGGGGAAGCGCTCGTGCACCTCGGCGTAGGTCAGGCCGTCCCAGGAGCCGAACTCCATCTCCGCCACGCCGTGCTCCACGGAGACCTCCAGCGAGAGCAGCGCAGCCAGCTCCTCCGCCGTCTCCCGGGTACGCCGCACCGGCGAGCTGACGATGCGGGTGAGGTCGCCGGCGAGGGGCTGCAGCCACTCCCCCGTGGCCCGCGCCTGGGCGCGGCCCTCCTCGTTCAGCGGGGGGTTGCTGCTGGCCAGGCCGCCGGAGAAGCGCTTGTGCACGGTGTGGTCGGTGACGCCGTGGCGCACCAGCACCAGCGTGGTGGGGTCCGCGGGCGGCCCCCAGCCACGCGAGCTCACAGGCCGGACTCCTCGGTGCGCACCAGGATCCGGCTGCACTCCTCGCAGCGGACGACGGTCTCGGGCGGGGTGGCGGCGATGACCGCGAGGTCGGCGGCGTTCAGCGTGAGCCGGCACCCCTCGCACTCCCGCCGGCGCAGCATCGCCGCGCCGGTGCCGCCCTTGCTGGTCCGCAGCCGCTCGTAGAGCGCCAGCAGGTCCGCGGGCAGCTCGGCGGCGACCGGCGCGCGGTCGCGCTCGGCCTGCGCGAGCTCGGCGCCGACGGCCGCCTGCACCTGCTCGAGCTCGCTGCGCAGCTGCTGCTCGTCGTCGGCGAGCGCGTCGAGGTCGGCCTGGCGGGCGGCGAGGTCGGTCTCGGCCGACTCCAGCCGCTCCATCACCTCGAGCTCGACGTCCTCGAGGGCGCCGATGCGCCGTCGCAGCGACTGCAGCTCACCCAGCATCCGCTCCAGCGCCTTGGGGTCGGAGATCTGGCCGGAGTCGACCATGCCCTGGTCGCGCTGCTGGCGCGTGCGCACCTGCTCGACGTCGGCGTCGGCGCGCCGCTGCTCGGCGGACAGGTCGCTGACCAGGATGCGCAGGTCGCGGACCGTGCCCTCCATCTGCTGGCGCCGCTGCGCGATGTCGCGGACCTTCTCGGCCTCGGGGAGCGTCGCGAGGCGGTGGCGCAGGGAGTCGGCGCGGGTGTCGAGTGCCTGCACGTCGAGCAGTCGCTTCTGGGCGGATGGGTCGGCCTGCACGAGGTTCCTCCGGTATCGAGTTGGGGGGCTACGCGCGAAAGGTCCACGGATCGGTGGGGACCTCGCTCACCCGGACCTCCACCGTATCGCCCAGCGCCCCGACGAGCCGATCCCGGAGCACCGGGAGCCAGGTGCTCTCGGCGGCCCAGTGCGCGACGTCGACCAGCGCGGGGGCGTCGGGGTGCTCGCGCAGCTCCGAGGCCGGGTGGTGGCGCAGGTCGGAGGTCAGGTAGACGTCGACGCCCTCCCTCCTGGCGCGGTCGAGCAGGAAGTCGCCCGCGCCGCCGCACAGGCCCACGCGCTCGACGAGCCGGTCCGGCTCACCCGCGACGCGGACGCCGTGCGCCGTCTCCGGCAGCGTGCGAGCGACCAGCGCCGCGAAGTCCCGCAGCGACAGCGCCTCCGGCAGCCGGCCGACGCGACCGGAGCCGCGGTCGGGCTCGTCGTCGGGGGCGACCTCGAAGACCTGGTACGCCGGCTCCTCGTAGGGGTGCACCGCGAGCAGCGCCGCGACGACCTGCGCCCGCATCCCCCGCGGGAGCACCACCTCGATCCGCTCCTCGGCCACCACCTCGGCCTTGCCGACCTCGCCGATCGCGGGCGTCGCGCCGTCGAGGGGCCGGAAGCGCCCCTCCCCCGGCGTGCTGAAGCTGGCGGCCGCGTAGTCGCCGAGGCGACCCGCCCCCGCCTCGGCGAGGGCGGCGCGCACGCGCTCGGCGTCCGAGCGCGGCACGTAGGCGACCAGGGCGTCCAGCGGCGGCTTGGTGTCCGGCTCCAGGGGTCGTACGTCGCGCAGCCCGCGCGCGAGCGCCAGCGACTCCGACACCCCACCGCGGGGCGAGTCGGCGTTGGTGTGGGCGGTGTAGAGCGCGCAGCCGTTGCCCAGCAGCCGGTGGGCGACCCGGCCCTTGGGGTCGGTGGCCGCGATCCCGTGCACCGCCTTGAGGAAGAGCGGGTGGTGGGTCACGAGCAGGTCGGCGTCGTGCAGCACCGCGTCGTCGACGACCGCGGCCGTCGGGTCGACGGCCAGCAGCACCCGGCGCACGTCGTCGACGGGGTCGCCGAGCACCAGCACGACGGCGTCCCAGGTGTCAGCTGTGTGCGGCGGGTACCACCGCTCCAGCAGGTCGGTGATCTCTCCCAGGCGCGGCATGCGCCGAAGGCTAGTTGACCTGGCGGTCGCGTCCCTCCCAGTACGGCGCGCGCAGCTTGAACTTCTGCAGCTTGCCGGTGGCCGTGCGCGCCAGGACGTCGCGGAACTCCACCGACGACGGCGCCTTGTAGCGCGCGACCTTCGACTTCACGTGGTCGATCAGCTCCTGCTCGGTCAGCGTCGACCCCTCGGTGCGCACCACCAGCGCCTTGATCGTCTCGCCCCACTTTCCGTCGGGGACGCCGATGACGGCGACCTCCGCCACGTCGGGGTGGGAGAAGATCGCGTCCTCGACCTCGATCGACGAGACGTTCTCACCGCCGGTGATGATCACGTCCTTCTTGCGGTCGGAGATCGTCAGGTAGCCGTCCTCACCGATCTCCCCGCCGTCGCCGGTGTGGAACCAGCCGTCCTCGAGCGCGGCGGCCGACTCCTCCGGCTGCTCCCAGTAGCCCTCGAGCACCACGTTGGAGCGGGCCAGCACCTCG
>JBQGFI010000058.1:0-2526 GCA_052040065.1 Marmoricola sp. | reverse complement strand
CGGCTGCAGCGCCTCTTCGCGGAGTACGTCGGCGTCGGCCCCAAGTGGGTGCTGGCCCGCTACCGGATGCACGACGTCGTGACCGCCCTCGACGAGGGGTACGCCGGCTCGCTCGCCGACCTCGCCGCCGCCCACGGGTGGTTCGACCAGGCGCACTTCACCCGCGACTTCACCCGGCTCGTCGGGGAGAGCCCGACGCGCTACCGCGACCGGCGCCGCTAGGGGGCCGACTGCACGCTGCGGCGGTGCAGCTCGCGCATCGCGGCCTCGAGCTCGGGGGCCGGCCCGTCGACGGGCACGCCGGGGGCGACCTCGCCGATGGCCAGCGGCAGCACGGGCGAGGCCGGGGCGCCCCACTCCGCCCGCCAGGCCACCAGCTGCGCGGTCGAGGCGGCGTACACCACCCGGCCGAGGCCGACCCACGCGTGGGCGGCGGCGCACATCGGGCAGTGCTCGCCGGAGGTGTAGACCGTGGCGGCCGCGCGCTCCTCGGGCGTGAGGTGACCCGGCGCCCAGCGCGCGATCTCGAGCTCGGGGTGGCGGGTCTGGTCGCCGTCCTTGACCCGGTTGCGGTCCTCCAGGCGCACCACGCCGTCGGCGTCGACCAGCAGCGAGCCGAAGGGCTCGTCGCCGTCGTCGAGCGCCTCGCGCGCCAGCGCCACGCAGCGCCGCAGGTGGGTCAGGTCGGTCTCGTCGAGCGCCATGGCGCCATCAGACCACCGCGGCGCGGCTCAGGAGAACCGGAACCAGCTCGACCGCAGCCCGAAGGTGCTGCGGAAGGCGTTGCCGCTCACCGTGACCGTGCGCTTGCTGCCGACGACCTTGAGCTCCTCGACGCGGCCCTTCCAGGAGCCGTTGCCGTCGCGCTGGGTGACCACGAGGCGCTGCACCTTCCCCGCGCTCGGGTACGCCGCCTGGAGGCGCTTGCGGGTCAGGGTGACCCGCCAGACACTGTTGGGGTTGCCCGAGACCGCCTCGGCGTCGTACGGGTCGGCCTGGGCGGCGAGGTAGGAGCGGCTGCCCTGGCTGGACCAGCCGCCGTTGCTGGAGGAGAACTGGGTGAAGGCGGGCGCGCCCTCGAAGGTGCGCACCTGCCGCGAGGTCGCGTCGACGGCGGCGTTGCCGCGCGGCTCCTCCGCGCTCACCCCGCCGTAGACCTGGCAGGCGGTGGTGTCGCAGGTGTGCCAGGCGCGGGTGCGGTTGGCCGCGCGGTCGAAGGCGGCGTAGGTGCGGGCGGCCACGGCCTGCGCGCGCACGGCGGCGGGCTCCCACGACGCGGGCCTCTCGCTCGCGACGACGCCGCGCCCGAGGTCGTCGAGCGAGACCACGTTGATCGTCATGCGCGACTCGTGGCGCAGCACCCCGCGGTAGGCGCGGTCGCCGCCGGGGAGCCGCAGCGTGACGGGGGCGCCGCCGGAGCGCACGAAGGCACCGGCCTTCGGCACGCGGGTGAAGGAGCGCCAGCTGCCGCCGGCGTACCCCGCCACCAGGACGCGGTCGCCGGAGGTGCGCATCCGCCACACCGAGACGCGCTCGCCGTCGAGACGGGCGGGCAGCTCGCGGGCGTCGGAGCCACGACGCAGGTGCAGCCCCGACTGCGCGGGAGCCCGGGTGTCGCCGTCGGTGTCGGCGGTGATCCGCACGCGGATGCCGCCGGTGGCCCTGCCGGCCTCGGTGCCCGGGTAGTAGAAGGCCAGGATCTGCTGGTGGTCGAGGCCCTTGCGGGCCGCGCCGCGCGCGCCGTACTGCGACATGCCGTGGCCGTGGCCGTAGCCGCGCCCGGTCACCGTCACCTCGCCGTCGGCGGGCACCGTGAAGGACTGCGAGACCCGCTCGGCCGACGCGGGGGGCGCGACGGCGACCGCGAGGGTGCCGGCAAGCGCGGTGGACAGGACGGCCGACGTGACGACGGCACGACGCAGGTGCATCCGAGACTCCCGTGACTCGTGTGATCAGAGTAAACAGAAGTCGATTATGTCGATTTTCGAGAATGCGGAAAGGGCATTCTCGGAATCGCCGAGAATTACACGCGTGGAATTAAGCGCAGGAATTTCAGGAGGGACGGGCGTGCAGCCGGCGGGCCGCCTCGGCGATCGAGCCGCTCATCGACGGGTAGACGGTGAAGATGTTGGCGACCTGGTCGACCGTCAGCGACTCGGTGACCGCGATCGCGATCGGGTGGATCAGCTCGCTGGCCCGCGGACCGACCACGACGCCGCCGATCACCACGCCGGTGCCGCGTCGGGCGACGAGCTTGACGAAGCCGTCGCGCACCCCCTGCATCTTGGCGCGCGGGTTGCCCGCCAGCGGCAGCATCACGACCTCGGCCGGGACGTCCTCGGCGTCGACGGCGCGCTGGGAGACGCCGACCGTGGCGATCTCGGGGGCGGTGAAGACGTTGGAGGCGACCTGGCCCAGGTCGAGCGGGTGCACCGCGTCGCCCAGGGCGTGCCACATCGCGATGCGTCCCTGCATCGCCGCGACGCTCGCGAGCATCAGGACGCCGGTGCAGTCGCCGGCGGCGTA
>JBQGFI010000057.1:0-5035 GCA_052040065.1 Marmoricola sp. | reverse complement strand
TCCAGGGCGAGCCGGGGGTCGCGCGGGTCGGGCAGCTCGGCGGCCGCCTCGCGCCCCGGCGTCCGCGCGGCCGGCGCCGGCGTCGACTCCCCCGAGCGGGCGGCCGCCTGGCGCACCGCGCGCTGCACGTCGGCGGGCTCGATGCCGATCATGCCCGCCAGCTCGCGGGAGAAGGCGTCGACCTTGGAGCGGTCGCGGATCGCCGTGACCAGCTTGGCCGCCTCGCGCATGGCGTCGACCCGGCCGTCGGCGCGGTCGAGGTCGTGACGCTGCACGACGTTGGCCAGCACGAAGCGGTAGAGCGGCGTGCGTCGTGCCACCAGCTCGCGCACCGACGCGTCACCCTGCTGCAGCCGCAGGTCGCAGGGGTCGAGCCCGCTCGGCTCGACCGCGACGTAGGTCTGCCCGGCGAAGACCTGGTCGCCCTCGAAGGCGCGCAGCGCGGCCTTCTGGCCCGCCGCGTCGCCGTCGAAGGTGAAGATCACCTCGCCGCGGAAGTCGTCGTGGTCGTGGAGCAGCCGGCGCACGACGCGCGCGTGGTCGTCGCCGAAGGCGGTGCCGCACGTGGCGACCGCGGTGGGCACGCCGGCGAGGTGGCAGGCCATGACGTCGGTGTAGCCCTCGACGATGACGGCCTGGCTGGCGCGGGCGATCTCGCGGCGGGCGAGGTCGATGCCGTAGAGCACCTGGCTCTTCTTGTAGATGGGGCTCTCGGGGGTGTTGAGGTACTTGGCCTCGATGCGGTCGTCGTCGAAGATGCGGCGGGCGCCGAAGCCGATGGTGTCGCCGCTGCTGTCGCGGATCGGCCACATCAGCCGGCCCCGGAAGCGGTCGTAGTGGCCCCGCCCCTGGCCCACCAGGCCCGACGAGACCAGCTCGGCGTCGGTGTAGCCCCGCCCGCGCAGGTGGCGGTAGAGGTCCTCGCCCCCACGCGGCGAGAAGCCCACGCCGAAGCGCTCGGCGGCGGCCTGGTCGAAGCCGCGCTGGTCGAGGAAGGTGCGGGCCTGCAGCGCCGCGGGCGTGCCCAGCAGCTCGCGGTAGTAGGTCTCGGCCTCGCGGTGGGCGGCGACCAGGCGCGGGCGCTGGGAGCCGCCCCCCGAGGGTCGTGGACCGTCGCCCTCCTCGTAGCGCAGCTGCACGCCGAACCTGTCGGCGAGCCGCTCGACGGTCTCGGTGAAGCCGAGGCCGTCCATCTCCATCACGAACTTGATGACGTCGCCACCGGCCTGGCAGCCGAAGCAGAAGTAGAGGCCGCGGCTGGGGGTCACCTGGAACGACGGCGTCTTCTCGTCGTGGAAGGGGCACAGCCCCTTCTGCGAGCCGCCCCCGGCGTTGCGCAGCGTGAGGTAGGACGACACGACGTCGTCGATCCGGGCTCGCTCGCGGACCTCCGCGATGTCGTCCTCCCGGATCATGCCCGCCACTCTGCGGAGTCTACGGGCCGCTCCCGACGTCGACTCCCCCACCGACCGGGCCGAGGACCCGGGTGACGATCGGGCCCCGGCAGCACCGCGCCCGCGGGGTTTGCCCGCGGGGAATCAGGCAACAGGGGGGTCATGAGTGACCCCGCTCCCCGCACGTCCCCCGCCCGCACCGGTGACCCCGACCCCACGCTCGGCGCCCTGGTCAACGACCTGACCCAGCAGGTGCCCGACCTGATCCGCTCGGAGCTCCGCCTCGCCCAGGCCGAGCTCGCGCAGAAGGGCAAGCGCGTCGGCACCGGCCTCGGCATGTTCGGCGTCGCCGGCGTGGTCGCGCTCTACGGCGTCGGCGCCCTGATCGCCACCGCCATCCTCGCGCTGGCGCTCGTCGTCGACGCCTGGCTGGCCGCCCTGATCGTCGGGCTCGTGCTGCTCGCCGTCGCCGGCGTGCTGGCGGTGACCGGCAAGGGCCAGGTAGACAAGGGCACGCCGCTGCGGCCCGAGCGCGCCCAGCAGGGCGTCAAGCAGGACATCGCCACCGTGAAGGGAGCCCGCTGATGAGCCAGACCCCGCAGGAGATCCAGGCCGACATCGAGCGGCAGCGCGAGGCCCTCGCCGCCACCGTCGACCAGCTCACCGACCGCCTCGACGTCAAGAGCCGCGCCACCGCGAAGGCGCACGAGCTCAAGGACCGCGCCACCACCGACGACGGGACGCCCCGTCCCGAGGTGCTCGGCGCCGCGGCCGGCGTCGTGGTGGCGCTCGCGCTGCTCGTCTGGTGGCGCCGGCGGTGAGCGACGCGCGGGCCGAGGAGCGCACCGACCGCCCCGCCGACGACGCCGAGCGGCCGGACGCCGAGGCGTCGCAGAAGGCCGACTCGCCCCAGGACCTCGACGCGCGCTCCTGGAGGTACATCGCGGTCAAGACGCTCCACGAGTTCAGCCGCGACCAGTGCACCGACAAGGCCGCGGCGCTGACCTACTACTCCGTGCTGGCGGTCTTCCCCGCCCTGGTCGCGCTGATCTCCGTGCTCGGCCTCGTCGCCGACCCCAACGCGGCGATCAGGACCGTGCTCGACGTCATCCGGCCGCTGGTCTCCAACGAGGTGATCGACCCGATCGTGCCGGTGCTCGAGCAGATCGCGGGCTCCGACGCCGCGGGCCTGGGCCTGGCGCTCGGTCTCGCCACGGCGCTCTGGTCGGCCTCGGGGTACGTCGGCGCCTTCGGCCGCGCGATGAACGACATCTACGAGATCGAGGAGGGTCGCCCGGTCTGGAAGCTGCGGCCCGTCATGCTCGGCCTCACGCTCGTGAGCGTGGTGCTGGTGGCGACCGCGGTGCTGCTGCTGATCGTCTCCGGTCCGTTGCTGACCTCGATCGGGTCGGTGCTCGGCATCGGCGACACCGCGGTCACCGTCTTCGCCATCGTGAAGTGGCCGTTGCTGCTGGCCATCGTCATCGGCCTCGTGGGGCTGCTGTACTACGTCACCCCCAACGTCGAGCAGCCGAAGTTCCGCTGGATCACCGTGGGCGCGGCGGTGGCGATCGGCGTGTGGATCCTCGCCTCGGTGCTCTTCGCCTTCTACGTGGCCAACTTCTCCAACTACAACGCCACCTACGGCTCGCTCGCAGCGGTGCCGATCGCGTTGCTCTTCGTCTGGATCACCAACCTGGCGCTGCTCTTCGGCGCCGAGCTCGACTCCGAGCTCGAGCGGGGTCGGCAGCTGCAGGCCGGCATCGCGGCCGAGCAGCAGCTGCAGCTGCCCGCCCGCGACACCACGCAGATCAAGAAGGCACGAACCCAGCGCGACAAGGACGTCGCGCGGGGCCGACGCATCCGTCGCTCCGCCGCCTCGCGGCAGGAGCAGGAGGAGGAGAACCCATGAGCAAGCTGATCACCCTGACCGCCTTCGGCGCCGGCTACGTGCTGGGCAGCCGGGCCGGCCGCGAGCGCTACGAGCAGCTGCGGTCGACCTACGAGAAGGTCAAGAACGACCCGCGGGTGCAGGAGAAGGCACACCAGGCCGCCGACGTCGTCAAGGACCGGGCCACGCCCGTCGCCGAGGCCGTGCGCGAGAAGGTCACCGACACCGCGGGTGCGGCGGCCACCGCCGCCAAGGACAAGGTCTCGGGAGGCTCCGGCGGCTCCGGCGGCTCGGGGGCCAAGACCGAGGCCGACGCCGAGGGCGAGCTGAACCCCGACCGGCTCAGGCTGACCGACGACACCGGCCCGCAGGGCACGCTGCCCTGAGGCGGGGGCGGGCGCTCAGTAGTCGCCCGTCATGACGTTGGCGAGCTCCTCGCCGGCGGCGTACCGCTCGAGCTGCTCGCGCACCAGGCGCATCGAGCGCGGCTTCATCGCGTCGGAGGCGCCGCCCACGTGCGGCGAGAGCAGCAGCCCGGGGGCCGCCCACAGCGGGTGGTCCGCGGGCAGCGGCTCGGGGTCGACGACGTCGAGGGCGGCCCGCAGCCGCCCGGCCCCCAGCTCGGCGAGCAGCGCGTCGGTGTCGACGACGGGGCCGCGCGAGACGTTGACGAGCAGCGCGCCGTCCTTCATCCGCGCCAGCATGGCCGCGTCGAAGAGGCCGGTGGTCTGCTCGGTGCCCGGCACGATCAGCACGACCACGTCGGCGTCCGGCAGCAGGTCGGGCAGCGCCTCGATCGCGTGCACGCCGTCGCGGGCGCTGCGCGCCACCCGGACGACCGTCGCCTCGAAGGGCAGCACGCGTCGCTCGATCGCCTCGCCGATCTGGCCGTAGCCGACGATCAGCACCTGCTTGTCGGCCAGCGACGCGCGGTGGTCGAAGGCCCACTCCGCACGCTCCTGGGCGCGCACGTAGTCGGGGATGCCGCGCAGGCTGGCGAGCGTCAGGGTGAGCGCGAGCTCGGCCGTGGAGGTGTCGTGGATGCCCCGGCCGTTGCACAGCGTGACGCCCTCGGGCACGGCGGGACGCACGTGCTCGACGCCGGCCGTCTGGGTCTGGATCACCTCGAGCCGACTCATCCGGTCGAAGAGCTGCCGCTCCCGCCCGCCGAAGCGGTAGTCCATGACCAGGAAGCGCACCTGGTCGACGTCGGCGGGCACCGTGTCTCCCTGCAGGTCGACCTGCTCCACGCGCAGCCCGTCGGGCAGCTCGCCCAGGTCGGCCGGGTCGAAGGGCACCCACACGAGTCGGTCGTCGAGATCAGCCATGGCGCCCATCCTGCCGGTCAGGACTCCAGCACCCACCTGCGGTGCCAGCCGACGGCCGACGCATCGGTCAGGCTGGCCACCTGGTCGAGCACCACGCGCAGCCGGGCAGCGTCGTCGGTCGCCCGGTCGTGGTCGTCCGCGAAGGCCGGCTCCAGCGCCGCGCGACCGACCGAGCACAGGGCCGCGACCAGCTCGGTCAGCAGCACCCGCTGGTCGGCCATCAGGTCGAGCCGGTCGTCGGAGCGCATCACGTAGTACGCCGCGATGCCCTTGAGCACCCCGATCGCGGCGAGCGTCTCGTCGGGCACCACCAGCGAGGCCTCGTGGCGCACCAGCGGGCGGGCGCCGTGGCGCTCGACGGTGGCGCGGTGCACCTCGCCGCAGAAGACGCCGATCAGGTCGCTGGTGAGGTTCTTCAGCCG
>JBQGFI010000056.1:0-4193 GCA_052040065.1 Marmoricola sp. | reverse complement strand
CGGCGCGCATGTCCTTCTTCGCGACGCGGCGGGCGAAACCGGCCTGGGCCCGCGACGTGCGCGGCACGTCGAAGCCCGCTCGGCGGAAGCTGTAGTGGATCAGGCCGGAGCAGTCGAAGCGGTCCGGTCCGGCGCTGCCGTAGCCGTAGAGGTCGCCGCGCTGGCGCATCGCGGTGTCGCGTGCGCTGAGCACGCGCTGAGCCACGCGTCGCTTGACCGACAGCGTGCGCTTCGGCTTCCTCGCCGTCGTGGCGCCGGCGGGGCTCGTGCTGCTGGAGGTGCTGGTCGTGCTGGTCGTGCTGGTCGTGCTCGTCGTGCTGGAGCTGTCGCCGCCGGTGGCGGCGGTGGCGGGCCGGGCCGTCAACGCGGCTGCGGTGAGGACCGGTCCGGCGAGGGCGAGCGCGCAGGCTCGCGCCGCTTTACGAGGGGTCGCAGGCATGGATGTCCTTTCCCACGCCTGTGAGGTGAGCTGTCGGGTTGGGGCTGGAAAGTGCCCCGCCCCCCCCCGTCGCGACGGGTGGCGGCTTCACCCCGAGCCGACGCAGACCGGCGGTGGTGCGTGTGGGTCCCCCACTCCTGCCCTGGTCGATCTCGGGGGTCGTCCCGGGCCGGGCAGGACTCGGCGTGACCCGGGACGTGGTGGTTGAACCGTCCAGCACGGTAGACACGTCGCCCCGCCGCGGGCAAACCCGGGTCAGCCGAGCTTGCGCCCGCCGTCGACGTAGAGCGTCTGGCCTGTGATGAACGACGCATCGTCGCTGCACAGGAACGCGGCCGCGGCCGCGATGTCCTCGGGCTGGCCGACCCGGCGCACCGGGGTCGCCTCGGCGTTGAGCCGCTGCAGCTCCTCGGGCTCCATCTTGAGCCGGCGGGCGGTGGCGTCGGTCATCTCGGTGACGATGAAGCCCGGAGCGATCGCGTTGGCCGTGATGCCGAAGGGGCCGAGCTCGATGCCGAGGGTGCGGGTCAGGCCCTGGATGCCCATCTTGGCGGCCGAGTAGTTGGCCTGGCCGCGGTTGCCCAGCGCGGAGACGCTGGAGAGGTTGAGGATCTTGCCGTACTTCTGCTCGACGAAGCGCGACTGGGCGGCCTTGGTCATGTTGAAGACGCCCTTGAGGTGGACGCCCATCACGACGTCCCAGTCCTCCTCGGTCATCTTGAACAGCAGGTTGTCGCGGGTCACGCCGGCGTTGTTGACCAGGACGTGGATGCCTCCGAGCTCGTCGACCACACGCTGCACGGCCGCCTCCGCGGCGGCCGCGTCGACGACGTCGCAGCCGACCCCGACGGCCCGGGCGCCGTCGACGAGGTCGAGCCGGCCTGCAGCGTCCTGGGCGGCGGGCTCGTCGAGGTCGAGGACGGCGATCGAGGCGCCCTCGCTGGCGAAGCGCTGGGCGATGCCGAAGCCGATGCCTCGGGCTGCTCCGGTGATGACGGCGACGCGGCGGTCGAAACGACCCATCTCGATGACTCCTCGTGACTGGTGGGTGGGGCTCTCGTCCCGGAGGGTAGCCGTCACCAGATCCAGGCGTGGACCTCGGTGGTGGGGACCACCTCGCGCCACGACTCGCGGCGGCCCAGCCGGGTCAGCACCGTCTGCTCACGCGTGACCGGGTCGAGGAGGGACAGGACCGCACGGTCCGGCCACGAGCCGCAGTCGGTGCGCTGGAGCGCGACCAGCAGGTCGTCCCCGCGGGTGCCGAGCAGGGTGGCCGGGCTGTCGGGCCGACCGGGCACGCGCACGACGCGGACCTTGCCGGAGGCGGTCTGCCGGGTGAGGATGCCGCCGCCGCACCCGGCGTACGACTCGTACCACCTGCGGCCCTGCACGGTGCGCACGTCGTCGTCGCCGAAGATGCCGACCCCGTTGTCGGCCGGCTCGCCCCGGTGTCGCACGCCGAGCGCGGCGGAGCTGCCGTCGAGGGCGATGGCGCGCAGCTGCTGGGTGCCCGCCCGCCTGCCCGAGATGCAGCCCGCGAGGACCCGCCCGTCGTCGAGCCAGCGCACGGGACGGCACTCGCCCGGGGTGGGGACGCTGGTGCTGCTCCGGGCGACAGGGTCGATGACCCACCACGTCCTCGCGCTGCCGGCGCTCGCGACGAGGGTGCGCCCGTCGGGCGAGGCGATGGCGGCGCCGTCGGAGCGGCCGATGACGCCGCTGCGCACGCCGGCCCACGACTGCAGGGCCACCCTGCCGGGGCGGCGCTGGCTGGGCCAGGTGTTCATCATGACGCCCCGGCCCGTCGGTTCGAGACCGACGGTGCTGGCCTGTCGTGGCAGGGCCACCTCGCGCGCGGTGCCGGTGACGACGTCGTAGGCCACCGCGAGGTCGGTGGCGGCACCCCGCGAGACGCGCAGCAGGGCCGTGTGCAGCTCGGGGCGCCAGTCGGCGAGCACGAAGTCGCCGGGGAACCAGCCGTCGCGGTCCTCGCGCACGTCCACCGACCAGACCGGATGCCGCTCCCCGTCGGGGGTGACCACCTCGAGCGACCGGGCGAGCCCGTCGGCGTCCAGCTGCTCGAAGTTGCCGCGCGAGACCACGGCGAGCACGGAGCCGGGCCCGAGCTGGTCGCCGCTCACCGTGGCGGTGGTCGCCACGGGCGCCGGGCGGTTGCGCTCGGAGTGGGGCAGCTGCGCGTTGGCAGGTGCGGTGGCGGCGGCGGTGGCGGCGGCGGTGGCGGCGAGGCCGGCGCACACGAGCGCGGCCACGGTCGATCGGATCCTCATGTGTCCCCCTGGGTGTGTGCAGAGGAGACGCATGGATCAGCCGTCCGGTTGCGTCAGCGCCGCACGCAGCCGCTCGGCGTAGGTCGCGGCCTCGGTGTCGGCGTACTTGGTGCGGGGCCAGAAGAAGCCGCGCAGCCCGTCGCCCTTGGTGCGCGGGACGACGTGGAGGTGCAGGTGCGGCACCGACTGGCTGACGGTGTTGTTGATCGCGACGAAGGAGCCCTGGGCGTCCAGGCCGGTCCTCACCGCGACCGCGAGCCGCTGCGCCGCCGCGAGGAACGGGTCGCGCAGCCCGGCCGGGAGGTCGGGGAGGGTCTCGACGTGCTCGCGGGGCACGAGCAGCACGTGACCCTTGAACACCGGTCGGGTGTCGAGGACCGCGACGAGGTCGTCGGTCTCCAGCACGACGGGCCCGGGCAGGCCGCCGGCGAGGATCCGGCAGAAGACGCAGTCGGCCATGCGGGCATCGTGGCACGCCGCCCCGACACCCGGCGGCCGGGCGGGGCTCAGGCGACGGTGAGCGCGACCTCGATGTTGCCGCGGGTGGCGTTGGAGTAGGGGCAGACCTGGTGCGCCTTCTCGACCAGCTCCTCGGCGACCGCGCGCTCCACGCGGGGCAGCGTCACCTCGAGGGCCACGGCCAGGCCGAAGCCGCCGGCGCCGTTGTCGCCGATCGAGACGTCCGCGACGACCTCGGACTCCGAGACGTCGGCGCCGGTGCCGCGCGCCACGGCCCGCAGGGCGGAGTGGAAGCAGGCGGCGTAGCCCGCGGCGAAGAGCTGCTCGGGGTTGGTGGCACCACCCGGCCCGCCCATCTCCTGCGGGATGCGGACGTCGACGGACAGCATGCCGTCCGTGGTCTCGACATGACCGTCGCGGCCCTCACCGGTGGCGACCGCGCTTGCTGTGTAGATCGAATCCATGTGCACAAACCTATTGTGCGCAATGCAATTGTGCAAGGCGTACCCTTGTGCCATGGATGACCTGGTCGACCTCCCCCAGCTCGCGCTCGACCAGCAGATCTGCCTGCCGCTCTACGCGACGTCACGGGCGATCGCCCGGCGCTACGGCGAGCTGCTGTCCGAGGTGGGCCTCACCTACCCGCAGTACCTGTGCCTGCTGGCGCTCTGGGACGCCGGCACCCCCCTGACCGTCGGCGAGCTGGGGTCGAGGGTCCACCTCGACTCCGGCACGCTCACCCCCCTGCTCAAGCGCCTGGAGCAGGCCGGGCTGGTCAGCCGCGCTCGCGACGCCCAGGACGAGCGGCGGGTGATGGTCGCTCCGACGGAGCGAGCCCGTGACCTGCGCGTGCAGGTGGCCGACGTGCCGGCGCGCCTGGTCGACGGCCTCGACATGACCCCCGAGGAGGCGCTCGTCCTGCGCGGGCTGCTCGACCGGCTGCTCGCCGGGCTCGAGGCGCCCCGGGCCTGACGAGCCCGTCGTCGGGGTGGGGCGGCCGCCCGCCC
>JBQGFI010000055.1:0-2777 GCA_052040065.1 Marmoricola sp. | reverse complement strand
GTCGGCCGCCGTCCACGGGCGGTCCTCGCGCGGGAAGGCGGCGTTGGAGTGGTCGACCAGCGTCTGGATCGTCGGGGTGTCGGGGGTGTCCTCGACGTGGGCGGCGGGCGCGTCGTCGTGGGGCACCGGCGACGGCGGACGCACCTGCACGGCCTCGACGTTGGCGGCGTAGTCGCAGGAGGTGCACCGCACGTAGGTGTCCTCGCCGACCTCGCTGCGCGCGAGGAACTCCTCGCTCGCCGAGCCGCCCATCGCCCCGCTGGTGGCCTGCACGACCACGTAGTCGAAGCCGAAGCGGTCGAAGATCCGGTGGTACGCCGCGCGGTGGGCGGCGTACGACGCCACCAGCCCCGCGTCGGTGGTGTCGAAGGAGTAGGAGTCCTTCATGGTGAACTAGCGCCCGCGGATCAGCCCCGCGCGCGGACGCGCCTCGTCGCGGTACTTGGTCTGGATCTGGTACAGCCAGACCGG
The DNA here is from genome assembly GCA_052040065.1 of Marmoricola sp. Taxonomy (GTDB): domain Bacteria; phylum Actinomycetota; class Actinomycetes; order Propionibacteriales; family Nocardioidaceae; genus Marmoricola. The sequence goes on along the minus strand of JBQGFI010000055.1, from coordinate 2,306 downwards.
GAGGTCCTTGTAGGAGGAGTACAGGTCCTTGACCAGGAGGGTGAACATCTCCTCGTGGGTGGGGCCGAGCAGGTAGTCACCGCCCTTGCGGTCCTGCAGGCGGAAGATGCCGTCGCCGTAGTCGGTCCACCGGCCCGTCGCCTCGTAGGGCTCGCGCGGCAGCAGCGCCGGGAAGCGCACCTCCTGCGCGCCGATGGCGTCCATCTCCTCGCGCACGATCGCCTCGACCTTGCCGAAGACCCGCAGGCCCAGCGGCAGCCAGGTGTAGATGCCGGGGGCGGCCCGGCGGATGTAGCCCGCCCGCACGAGCAGCCGGTGGCTCGGCACCTCGGCGTCCGCGGGGTCCTCGCGCAGCGTGCGCACGAACAGCGTCGACATCCTCAAGATCACGCGTGAAGGGTAGTCGCGCCGCTCCCGACCGCCGACCCCGGCGGGTCAGAGCATGATGGTGGAGAAGGTGTCGGTCTGGGTGAAGCCGGCGCGCGCGTACGCCGCGCGGGCCGCGGTGTTGTGGGCGTTGACGTAGAGCGAGACCACCGGGGCGATCTCGCGCAGGCAGATCGCGACGACCGCGGCCATGCCGGCGGTGGCGAGGCCCTGGCCGCGCAGCTCGGGGTCGACGTAGACGCCCTGCACCTGGCAGGCGGCGGGGCTGGCGCAGGCGACCTCGGCCTTGAAGAGCACCCGGCCGTCCTCGATGCGCGAGAAGGACCAGCCGCGCCCGATCAGCTGGTTGACCCGGGCGCGGTAGAGGTCGCGCCCGCCGTCGACCTCGGGACTGACCCCGACCTCCTCGGTGTACATCGCCACGCAGGCGGGGTAGAGCACCCGGCTCTCCTCGCGCGTCGTGCGCCGCACCGCCGGGTCCGCGGCGGCCGCGGACACCTCGCGGCACTCCAGGTGCGGCTGGTCCCAGCGCTCCTCGCGCGGTCGGGGCCAGTGGTCGGCCAGCCCCGCCCACAGCCGCTCCACCCGGCGGCGCGGCCCCACGATCGTGGAGCTGCGCGGGGTGGCGGTGGCGGCGCGCTCGGCGAAGGCGTCGCAGGCCTCGTCGTCGGCGCCGACGGGCACGAGGTTGGCCCCCACGTGGCACAGGGAGACCAGCTCCTCGCCCCGCTGGTAGCCCCACATCTCCCCGCCCAGCCAGCGCGGGTCGAGCTGGGTCAGCCGGGTGCGGTAGTCGGCGAAGACGTTGACCACCGGGTCACGGCCGATGACCTGCAGGGCGGCCGCGACGTCGGTCGGGCCGAGGACGCGCACGCTGGCCCCGGTCCGCATCACGCCGCGAGCCTACGACAAGCCGGGTCCCGCCCGCGGGGGCGCGACCGGTCGCGGCCGGAGGTCTTCGCGAAGCCGGTCCGTGCCGGGTCCCGAGCCTCTACGGTGACCCCATGCGCCCCTCGCTCGTCGTGCCGCTGGCCGCCGCGCTCCTCGCCCTGGCCGGCTGCGGCGGGTCCGACGACGAGCCGAGCGCCGGCGGCGACCAGGAGGGCGCCAGCGACGCCGCGCTCGCCTGTCGCGCCGACTGGCGCGCCTTCGAGGAGCGGCTGGCGCAGGCCCGTCCCGGCGGCGACACCCCGGCCACGCCCTCGACGCTGCCCTCCCGGTGGGTCACGCTGGCGGCCGAGGTCGACTACTACGCCGGCTCGGCGGCCGCGGCGGACTGCGACGAGCGGCTGCCCGCGGCCCAGCGCACGGTCCGGCAGCTCGACGACTTCTCCGGCACGCTGCGGCGCTACGACATGGAGCGCCGCCTCGCGGGGTACGAGCGCGACGCCGCGCTGGCGGCGTACGCCCGGCCCTCGGGTCGAGAGGGCCGGGCCGCGCCGTCGGCGCGCCAGGTGCGGGGCGCCCTCACCGACCTGCGCCGGCTGGCGCCGCAGGCCACCGGCGAGCAGGCCGCCGCCTGGCAGCAGGCGGCCGTGGCGGACCTGGGCGACGACGAGGCGCGCGACCGGGCCGTCGCCGACCTGCGCGTGGTCTCCGGCGAGAGCACCGCCTTCCGCGACGCGGCCGCCGCGGCGCGGGTGCTCGACCGGGCGGTCGCCGCGAGCGGCTGACCGGGCCGACGGCTGCCACCAGCCACCTGCCATGCTCGCCCCGTGCGCTCCCCCGCCCTCCGTCACGCCGCCGCGTGGCTCGGGCTGCTGGGCGGCGCCGCGCTGGTGTGGTGGGCCTTCTGGTGGCCCGACGCCTCGGGCACCGAGGTCTACTCGCGCGCGCCGCGCAACGCCAACGACGCCTCCGTGCCGCCGCTGCACGGCCTGTGGCAGCCGACGTGGTTCGGCCCGGGCACGCTGCCCGCG
>JBQGFI010000054.1:0-7737 GCA_052040065.1 Marmoricola sp. | reverse complement strand
GGCGGCCGGGTCCAGCAGGTGGCCCACCGCGCCGGCGACCTCGTCCGCGGTGACCAGTCGACCCGACGGCTGGCGCGCCGCGAGCGCACGGCGCTCCGCCTCCGGGTCGTCGGCGTCGTCGAGGAGCCGCTGGACCCACGGGGTGTCGGCCGTGCCCGGGGCCACGGCGCAGACCCGCACCTCGTTGACGTGGTCAGCAGCCATGGCGCGGGTGAGGGCGTGGACGGCGCCCTTGCTCGCCGAGTAGGCCGCCCGGGCGGGCAGCCCGACTTCGGCCGCCACGGACCCGGTGGTGACCACGACGGGGTGGGCCGACGCGCGCAGGTGCGGCAGGGCGGCGCGCACGACCCGGACCACGCCGAGGACGTTGACCTCGAAGGTACGACGGAAGTCGTCGTCGGTCGCCTCCTCGACACTGCCCACCGCCCCGGTGCCGGCGTTGGCGACCACGCCGTCGAGTCCGCCGAGGCCCCGGGCCGCCTGCCCGACCGCCGCCGCGACCTGGTCGGCGTCGGTCACGTCGCAGACCACCGGCAGGGCGCCTGCGGGGGCACCGGCCGGGTCGACGTCGAGCACCGCCACACCGGCTCCGGCCTGCAGCAGCCGTTCGGCGACCGCGGCACCGATGCCGGACCCGCCACCGGTCACGACGACCCGCAGCTCTCCGAGCCCGTTCATGCACGCGCCCCCGCGCTGACGACCTGCTGTCGCTGGTGGCCCAGCCGGTCGATCTCGAGGTCCACCACGTCGCCCTCGCGGAGGTAGGGGAAACGGCCCGACATCGCGACTCCCTCGGGCGTCCCGGTGTTGAGCAGGTCGCCCGGGTCGAGGGTCAGGTAGTGGCTGAGGTGCCAGACGAGGTGGGCGACGTCGAAGATCATGTCGGCGGTCGTGGAGTCCTGCCGGCTCTCGCCGCCGACCCACGACCGCAGCCGCAGCCGCTGCGGGTCCTCGATCTCCGACGCGGGGACCAGCCAGGGACCGAGCGGGTTGAACGTGGGACCGCACTTGCCCTTGGACCACTGCCCACCGGAGTCGTCGAGCTGCCAGGTGCGCTCGGACACGTCGTGGGACACGGTGAAGCCGGCGACGTGGGCGAGGGCAGCCTCGGGCGAGGGCAGCCGGGAGGCCCGGCGACCGATGATCACCCCGAGCTCGACCTCCCAGTCGAGCCGCTGCGACCCCGGCGGAAGCTCCACGGCGTCCTCCGGGCCGACGACGGTGTTGGGGTGCTTGAAGAAGATCACCGGCTGGGCGGGAGGTTCGGCTCCCGACTCCGCCGCGTGGGCGGCGTAGTTCTGCCCGATGCACACCACGGCCCCGGGCCGGGCGACCGGCGCGCCGACCCGCAGGCCGGTCACGTCGAGCTGTTCGAGCTCGCCCGCCTCCGCCGCCCGACGCGCCCGGTCCGGGCCGTCGGTGGCGAGGAAGTCGCCGTCGACGTCGGCGGTGAGCGGTGCCAGGTCGTAGTGGGCTCCGTCGAGGGCGAGCACGGGTCGTTCCTGGCCGCGGGGGCCGACGCGCATCAGGTGCATGGGGTCCTCTCTGGCCGGGGGCGTCAGCCCTCCGGGTCGTCGGTGTCGTAGATCGTGCGCAGCCGCACGTTCATCGCGGTGTCGAGGTGGTGGAGCATCGCTGCCGCCGCGGCGACGGGGTCGGCGGCGGTGATCGCCTCGATGACGGCCGTGTGCTCGGCGAGCGTCTCGTGCCCGGTGGCGCGCTCGTAGTGGAGCCGGAAGATGTGGAGGTGGCAGTGCGTGCGCTCCAGCGCCCGCCGGACCTGAGCGCTCCCGGAGAGCTCGGCGACCAGGCTGTGGAAGCGCTGGTCGTGCTCGGTGAGCCTGCGGTAGTCGTCGTAGCTGGTCCCGACGGGGGCGGAGACCGATCCGAGCTCGTCGGCGAGCCGGGCGCGCCCGGCGTCGTCGATGCGGTCTGCGGCCCGGCCGGCCGCCCAGGGCTCGATCAGGCGACGGAAGTCGAAGAGGTCGTCGAACTCCTCGCGCGTCATCAGCGGCGTGGTGCGATAGCCCTTGAGCGCTTCCTTGACGACCAGCCCCTCCGACTCGAGGCGGGTCAGGGCCTCGCGAACCGGGGTGGGTGAGACGCCGAGGTCGCGCGCGAGGCCGTCGATCGACATCCGGGCGCCCGCCGCGACGACCTGGTCCATGATCAGCGCCTTCACGGCTTCGTAGACGTCGTCGGTGAGGGCGCGGCGAGGCTGCAGGCGGTAGGCCTCGGCGACGCGGGGCGGGGGCGCGCCGGCGGAGCCTTCCGCGGATCCCGTGGAGCTGGTCATGGGTGTGTGTACCACGCGCTCGCCTCCCGCTCCCGACCCGCACGCGGCTCGGGGCAGGGGGGTTGACCCGGGCCCGTGGCGTACGTCACTGTGGTGGTCATCACGCAGAATCCTACAGGATCTATGAAACATGGAGAAGCGATGACGACCACCCACCAGCCAGCCATGCGGCAGGACCTCGCGCTGCCCCCGGCACCCGATGGCCTCATGGGCCGCCGACCGTCGCCGGCCACGGTCCTGAAGTTCTTCGGACCAGGGGCGGTCATCGCCTCGCTCACCATCGGCAGCGGCGAGTCGATCCTGGCGTCCCGCGAGGGCGCGGTCTTCGGGTACGCCGTGCTGTGGGCGCTCATCGCGGCCGTCATCGCCAAGGGTGCGATCGTCTACCAGTCCAACCGTTACATCGTCCTCACCGGTGAGCACCCGATGACCCGCTTCGCCCGGGTGTTCCCCGGCCCGCGCGGCTGGTTCGCGGCCCTGCTCGCGGTGATCTGCTTCATGTCCTTCCCGGGCTGGTCCAGCGGGGTGGCCCGCGCCCTGGGCGACTACCTGTCCCTGCTGGGCGCCGGTGCTGCCCTCCCGTGGGCCTTCGCGGTGCTCATCCTCGCGGCGGTGGTCTCCTTCCTGGGTGGCTACGCCTTGATGGAACGCGTCCAGGTCGTCATCGCCGGCGCCATGACCCTGCTGGTGCTGGTCGCGGTGTTCGTGGCCCAGCCCGACTGGCTCGGCGTCCTCGGTGGCTTCGTCCCCGGAGGCCTGGAGTACCAGGGCTTCGTGGGCAGCGCCTACCCCGAGATCGCCGAGCGGTCCGTCTACATCGAGCTCGCGGTGTTCCTCGGCGGCATCGGCGGCGGAATGTACGACTACATCGGCTACACCGGCATGATGCGCGAGAAGCGGTGGGGCATGCTCGGACACCGCGACGTCGACGCCATCACCGACTACTACGCCGCCTCCGCGGACCCCCGGTCGGCCGTCCCGCTGGCCACCACGACCGAGAACCGCGAGCGGGCACGGGCCTGGAGCCGGGCACCCATGATCGACCTCTGCGCGGCCTTCGTCGCGCTCTCCATCATCGGCGCCGCGTTCATCATCAACGGCGCCACCATCCTCGCTGCCGACCAGGTCGTGCCCGAGGGGAACGACGTCCTCAGCTATCAGAGCGCCTTCTTCGGCACCGTCGCCCCGATCTTCGAGTACTTCTACGTCGTCGCCATCGTGATGGTGCTCTTCGGCACCGTCTACGCGATGTGGGAGGCCTACACCTGGACGGCGTACGAGAGCCTCGGTGCCCTGAGCGAGAGGGTCCGTCAGGCGGGCCAGCGCTCGATGCGCCCGTGGGTCTACGGCTGGACCTTCGTCGGCGCCAGCGCGATGCTCCTCACCGGCGCCGACTTCGTCGCCCTCATCACGCCGGCCTCGATCGTCGGCGGCATCATCGCCTGCGGCATCTACGGGTTCGGGTTGCTCTACGTCGATCGTCGTAACATGCCGGCCGAGTTCCGCATGAGCAGGCTCCTCACCACGCTGGTGACGTTGGGGTCGGTGTTCCTCGCCGTGGCCGGCGGCATCGCCCTGGCCGACTACGCCGGGCTGCTCGGATGACCACCGCCACGATGACTGCTCACAGGGCCGGGTCGGCGGTTCCGGCACCGCGTCCGCGGGTCCGCCACGGCATCCTCGCCGCCGCACTCGCGACGGTGGCGCTGCTACGGGCCGGTCAGGGTGACTGGTGGTGGGCCGCCCTGCTGGCCGCCGGCGCGGCTGCCGAGCTGGCCGTGCTGGTCCTGGCCCGGCGTCCTGCGACGACCGCGGGTGCGACGGCGCCCCCCGCGCCGGCACCGCGGCCCGGGCAGGCGACCCTGCTGCGCTCGCTGGAGGGCCACCGCCGAGCGTCGCGGACCTGGACCGCGGTGACCGCGCTGGCGCTGGCGACCGCCGCCGCGCTGGTCGTGGGCGACCCCGCTCTCGCGGCCGTCGTGGCCGTGGTCGGTGTGGTGGCGCTCGTGCTGCGGCGCCGTAGCCGACGCACCTGCGCTCGCCTCGAGCGGTTGCTGGGCACCGCCGGGAACGGAGTCCCGTGACGATCGACGCCGACCCGATGGCACCGCGCCTGGCCGAGCTGGTGCTGCTGCCCGAACCGGGGGACAACGTGGGCGTCGCGGTGCGCCGGCTCGAGGCCGGCACCGCGGTGCGGCTCGCCGACGGCCGTACCCGCCCACTTCGCCACACGGTCCTGGAGGGGCACCGGCTCGTCGTGGAGCCGGTCGCAGCCGGCGCCGAGCTGCTCTCGTGGGGCACGCCGTTCGCACGCGCCGAGCACGACCTGGACGAGGGCGACTACGTCTGTACCGCGAGCACCCTCGCAGCGCTCCGGAAGCGCGACGTCGACGGCCTCCCCGCGGTCCCGACGGCGCGCAACGTCACCATGGACCCCTTCGTGCTGGAACCTGAGACGCTCCACCTGGGCGAGCAGGCGACGAGTGACGACCGGCGCACCTTCGCCGGCTACCGCCGTCCGTCGGGGCGGTGGGGCACCCGCAACCACGTCGTCGTCGTCGCGGTGACGTCTCGGGGTTCGTCCTTCGTCACGGAGCTGGCCCGCCGCTTCGAGGGCGAGCGCAGCGACACCTTCGACGGGGTGGTTCCCGTCGCCCACACCGAGGGCGGCGAGGACGTCACGCCGAACAACGTCTCGATGGTGCTCTCGGTGCTGGCGGGGTTCCTGGTCCACCCCAACGTCGGGGCGGTCCTGCTCGTGGACGAGCCCGGTTCGGTGATCGACGCCGAGCGGGTCCGCGCCCGCGCCCACGAGCTCGGTCTCGGCGAGCCGCTCGTCCCGTGGCAGCGGCTGACCCGCGAGGGCTCCTTCGCGGCCGACCTCGATCGCGCCGACGCGCTGCTGCGCTCGTGGATCCCTCAGGTCTCCGACATCGCGCGGGAGCCGGCGCCGCTGGCCGAGCTCAGCATCGCACTGCAGTGCGGCGGGTCCGACGCCTTCTCCGGCATCTCCGCCAACCCGCTGGCGGGCGCGCTGGGCCGCGAGGTCGTGGCCCGTGGCGGCACGGCGGTGCTCGCCGAGACCGACGAGCTGATCGGCGCCGAGGGCTACGTGCTCGAGAACGTGCGCGACGAGGAGACCGCGCGACGGTTCCTGCGCACGGTCGAGTCCTTCAAGGAACGGGTCGGCTGGCACGGCCAGACCGCCGAGGGCAACCCGTCGGGCGGGAACGTCTACCGGGGTCTCTACAACATCGTGCTCAAGTCGATCGGGGCCGCGCGCAAGCGTGACCGGGCGATGCGGCTCGACCACGTCGTCGACTACGGCGAGCCGGTCCCCGGGACGGGCTTCGTGTTCATGGACAGCCCCGGCAACGACCTCGAGTCGATCGCCGGACAGGTGGCCAGCGGGTGCAACCTGGTGCTCTTCACCACCGGCAACGGGTCGATCACCAACTTCCCCTTCGTGCCGACCCTCAAGCTCGTGACCACGACCGGCCGCTTCGAGCTGCTCTCCTCCGAGATGGACATCGACGCCGGGCGCTACCTCACCGGCACTCCGATGGAGCAGCTCACGGCGGAGTACCTCGACCTGCTCGTCGACGTCGCGTCGGGTCAGCCCTCTGCGGGGGAGAGGGCCGGCCACAGCCAGGTCTCGATCTGGCGCGAGTGGCGCCAGACGCAGCCCCGCGAGGGCATCGCGGTCCCGCCGGACGGACGGCTCTCGCGTCGACTCGAGGAGTTTCCCGACGACGACCGGGACGCGCTGCTCGAGGGGCTGCCGCTGGCGGCGACCGCGCCGGCGGCCACCCCGCCCGACCTGTCCTACGCGGCCCGGGCCGCGGATCCGCGACCGGTGCCAGAACAGGTGGCGCTGCTGCTCCCGACCAGCCTCTGCTCGGGCCAGATCGCGCTGCGCCTTGCCCGGCAGGCCGAGGACGAGGGCTGGTTCGGCGACACCGTCGACCGTGTGGTGGCGCTGCCCCACACGGAGGGCTGCGGAGTGACCAGCGGAGCCGCGGAGGAGACCTTCGTGCGCACCATGCTGGGCCACCTCTCCCACCCCCACGTGCGACTGGGCCTGCTGCTCGAGCACGGCTGCGAGAAGACCCACAACGACTACTTCCGCCACCGGCTCCTGAGTGACGGCGCCGACCCGGACGCCTTCGGGTGGGCGAGCATCCAGCGCGACGGCGGCCTCGAGGCGGTCGGCGAGCGGGTCGAGGAGTGGGCCCGCTCGGCCAGCGCCCACCTCGACCCGCTGGGGACCGCCACGGCCGACCTCGGTGGTCTCAGCCTCGCGCTCGAGGCGCGAGGTGAGCTCACCCCGACCGCCCGCGACCTGCTCGCGACCGTCGGCAGCTGGGTGGTCGCAGCGGGCGGTTCGGTGCTCCTCGGCGCCAACGGCAGCCTGGTCGCCGACGCCGGTTTCCGGCGCGCTGCCCTCGGCAGTGACGCCCCTGTCGCGCCCACGCTGGCCCACGGCCAGCGGCCGGCCGCGCCGGGGTGGCACGTGATGCGGATGCCGGGCTCCGACTGGCTCGAGGTGGCGACGGGTCTCGCCTCCGGCGGCGCCCAGCTCGTGCTCGCGCACGCGACCGGCGGCAGCCTGACGGCTCCGCGGCTGGTCCCGCTGGTCCAGGTCACCACCGACGCCGCGACCGGTGCGACCCACGGCCCCGACCTCGACGGCGTCCTGACCGGACCGGCCGACGAGGCGGCGGACGACGCGGTGCGGCTGGTGCGGGAGGTGGCGTCGCGGGTGCGCGTGCCGGCCGCGACCGGCCGCGGCGACCTCGGCTTCCAGATCACCCGCGGCCTGCTGGGCACCTCCATGTAGGCAGCCCACCCCGCACCCCACCGGCAGACCAGAGAGGAACACCATGCACCTGCTCCGCTACGCGAACGGCGAGGGCCGGGCCCGCGTCGGCGTCCGTGACGACGACGGGGTCGTCCGCCCGCTGCACGGCCACCCCACGATGGCGTCGGTCCTCGCCCTCACCCGGGACCAGCTGCGCGAGGCTCTGAGCGCCGACTCCCTCGGCGAGCCCGAGGAGGCCGCCGTCACCCTGCTGCCACCGCTCGACGGTCGCGGCGAGGTGTGGTGTGCCGGCGTCACCTATGAGCGCTCGCGCGGTGCCCGGGCCGAGGAGAGCGTCGAGGCCTCCGTCTACGACCGGGTCTACGCCGCGGACCGGCCGGAGATCTTCCCGAAGTCGCCGGCGTGGCGGGTGGTCACCGATGACGAGCCGATCGGGATCCGTGAGGACTCACGCCACGACGTGCCCGAGCCCGAGCTCGCTCTGGTGGTCAACCGCCACGGCGAGATCGTCGGGCTGACGGTCTGCAACGACGTCTCCTCCCGCTCGATCGAGGGTGAGAACCCGATCTACATCCCGCAGGCCAAGATCTTCTCGGGCGGCTGCGCCGTGGCCGCCGGC
>JBQGFI010000053.1:0-25470 GCA_052040065.1 Marmoricola sp. | reverse complement strand
CATCGGCCTGGTCAAGAACAGCTACGTCGGCCGCACCTTCATCCAGCCGAGCCAGACCATCCGCCAGCTCGGCAGCCGGCTCAAGCTGAACCCGCTGCGCGACGTCATCGAGGGCAAGCGGCTGGTCGTGGTCGACGACTCCATCGTGCGCGGCAACACCCAGCGCGCGCTGGTCCGGATGCTGCGCGAGGCCGGTGCCCGCGAGGTCCACGTCCGCATCTCCTCGCCGCCGGTGAAGTGGCCCTGCTTCTACGGCATCGACTTCCCGACCCGCGCCGAGCTGATCGCCAACGGCCTCTCCTCCGACGAGATCTGCGAGTCGGTCGGCGCCGACGCGCTGGCCTTCATCAGCCTCGAGGAGCTGGTGGAGGCGACCACGGTGCCGAACGACCAGCTGTGCCGGGCCTGCTTCGACGGTGTCTACCCCGTGGCGCTGCCGGAGCCGGAGCACCTGGGCAAGCACCTGCTCGAGCTGGCGCCGATGCTCGACGTCGGCGCCCTGACCACGACCGTCGGCAGCGGCGGCGCCGGCGACTCCCTGGAGCGACCATGACCGGACCTGCGACCACGTCGGGCAGCAGCTACGAGGACGCGGGGGTCTCCATCGAGGCCGGCGACCGCGCGGTCGAGCTGATGAAGGTCTGGGTCGACAAGGCCCGGCGCCCCGAGATGGTCGGCGGCATCGGTGGCTTCGCCGGGCTCTTCGACGCCAGTGCGCTCAAGGCCTACGACCGCCCGCTGCTGGCGTCCTCCGCCGACGGCGTCGGCACCAAGGTGGCGATCGCGCAGGCGATGGACAAGCACGACACCATCGGCTTCGACCTGGTGGGCATGCTCGTCGACGACCTCGTGGTCTGCGGCGCGGAGCCGCTCTTCCTCACCGACTACATCGCCACCGGGCGGGTGGTCCCCGAGCGCATCGCCGCGATCGTCAAGGGCATTGCCGAGGCCTGCGTGGTCGCGGGCTGCGCCCTCGTCGGAGGCGAGACCGCGGAGCACCCCGGGCTGCTCGGGCCCGACGACTACGCCGTCGCGGGCTCGACCACGGGTGTGGTGGAGGCCGGCCAGCTGCTCGGCCCGGGCCGGGTGCGGCCCGACGACGTGGTCGTCGCCATGGCCTCCTCGGGCCTGCACGCCAACGGCTACTCCCTGGTGCGCCACGTGCTGCTGGAGCGAGCGGGCCGACGGCTGGAGGAGCACGTCGACGACCTCGGCCGCACCCTGGGCGAGGAGCTGCTCGAGCCCACCAGGATCTACGCCAAGGCCTGTCTCGACCTCGCCCGCGACACCACCACCCACGCGATGTCGCACATCACCGGCGGCGGCCTCGCCGCCAACCTCGAGCGGGTGCTGCCGGTCGAGCTCGACGTGGTCCTCGACCGCAGCTCGTGGAGCCTGCCCCCGGTCTTCGGCCTGGTGGCCGAGACCGGCGGCGTCGCCCGCGACGACCTCGAGCGCACCCTCAACTGCGGCGTCGGCATGGTCTCGCTGACCGCCGCCGACGACGCCGACCGTGCCATCGCGCTGCTGGCCGGGCACGGGATCGAGGCGTGGGTCGCCGGCACCATCGTCCCCGCCGAGTCCGGTGGCGGCGGCCGGGTGCGCCTGGTCGGTCAGCACCGCTGAGCCCGGCCACGACCCGGCGGGGTGGCGTGCGGGATTCACCAGAGGCCGGTTAGGGTTGTCCCACGAACAGTTGATTCCGACCGGCTGCCGATGAGCGCCGGCCAGACGCGTGAGGGGGTCGACCCATATGGGGCGCGGCCGAGCTAAGGCGAAGCAGACCAAGGTCGCTCGTGATCTGAAGTACCGCACTCACGAGGCGGACTTCGGGGCGCTGGCGAAGGAGCTTCACGGCGACCAGCCGGACGACGACGTCGACGAGGTCGACGACAAGTGGTCGGACTACGCCGACCGTCCTCGCGACTGACCCACCGAGGTCGCCCCGGCGCCCCTCAGCCCTCCGGCAGCCAGATGCCGGGCGAGGGGCGCCGCATGCGCTGCTCGGCGATCCGGTCCGCCGCGACCGCCGGTGGCACGTCGTCGTGCGCCGCGCGGGCGAAGACCTGCTGCGTCGTCGCGAAGATGCCCGCGGCACGCTCGCGGGCGCGCGCGAAGTCGAAGCCGTCGAGCTCGTCGGCGACCTGGATGAGCCCGCCGGCGTTGACGACGTAGTCGGGCGCGTAGTGGATGCCGCGCGCCTGCAGCCGGCGCTCCACGCCCGGGTGGGCGAGCTGGTTGTTGGCCGCGCCGCACACGACGCGGGCGGCGAGGACCGCCACGACCTCGTCGTCGAGGGCGCCTCCGAGGGCGCAGGGGGCGTAGACGTCGAGGGGCTCGCGCACCAGGGCGTCGGTGTCGACGACCGCCCGCACGCCGGGGTGTGCCTCGAGCACGGCGCGCAGCGTCGGGAGGTGGACGTCGGTCACGACGACCTCGGCGCCCTCCTCGACCAGGTGGCCCACCAGGTGGCGGCCGACCTTGCCGACGCCGGCGACCCCCACGGTGCGGCCGCCGAGCTCCGGTGATCCCCAGGCCGCCTCGGCGGCGGCGCGCATGCCCTGGTAGACGCCGTAGGCCGTCAGCACCGAGCTGTCGCCGGCGCCGCCCTGCTCCACGCTGCGTCCTGTGACGTAGCGGCACTCCTCGGCCACGACGTCCATGTCGGGCGAGGAGGTGCCGACGTCGCAGGCGGTGTAGTAGCGCCCGCCGAGCGACTGCACGAAGCGTCCGTAGGAGCGCAGCAGCTCCGGGGTCTTCTCGGTGCGCGGGTCGCCGAGGATGACGGCCTTGCCCCCGCCGAGCGGGAGGCCGGCCATGGCGGCCTTGTAGGACATGCCGCGGGAGAGTGCGAGCACGTCGCGCAGCGCGGCGTCCTGGTCGGCGTAGGCGTGGAAGCGGGTGCCCCCGAGGGCCGGGCCGCGAGCGGTCGAGTGCACCGCGACGAGGGCGCGCAGCCCCGTCTCGGGATCGGAGCACACGACGACCTGCTCGTGGCCCTCCAGGGCGTCGAACAGGCCGGTGGTGGGGCGGGGTGCGTGCTCCCGAGGGGTGGGGGGAGCGCTGGGGGACGTCGTCACGGTGGTGACCTCTCGTGCGGTGGGATGACGTCCGGCCGCGCAGGTCGTGCGGGCCCGGACACGCCCACGGTGCCACGCAGGCCGGGGCTGGACCACTCGCCGAGCCGCGAGGGAGAATGTGCCGTCATGTCGGACTTGGCCTGATTACACGTTATCGCCGGTCCGGCAAGGGTGGATCTCTGCTGGTCTAGTCAAGATGTGGGGGTTTGGTCCCTCTTTCGAGAATCCGGACATTTCAGGTTTCGCCAGACCTGCCCCGGTGGCAGTATCGAAGAGCAGAGCAGGGAGCTCTGCTACAAGTACCAAGGGGGAACGCCGTGGTTACGCGTCCGACCGAATCCGAATCTCTTCTCACGCCCGCTGAGGTCGCCGCCATGTTCCGCGTCGACCCCAAGACGGTCACGCGCTGGGCCAAGGCCGGCAAGCTGTCCGCCATCCGCACGCTGGGCGGCCACCGCCGCTATCGCGAGTCGGAGGTCAAGGAGCTCCTGGGTGACGTCATCCCCACCCAGCGCAGCGCCCACGAGTGACCTTCCGCACCACCTGAACCACCACCCGAGACCCCCCGGCTGCTCACCGGGGGGTCTCGGTCGTCCTCGGCCCCGTGGCGGGCGCGCCCGCCGCGCCGCGGCGTGCGGTCCCGTGGCGCAGCGCGAGGTGTCCGCCGAGGAAGCCCGCTGCCGCCATCGTGAGGTTGCCCGCGAGGCCGAGCCGGACGGCCCGCCCGTGCCGCCCGCGCAGCCGGGCGACCAGCGAGCCGACGAAGAGGAAGGTCGCGGCGTCGGTCCCGAGGGAGTGCACCGCGCCGATCCGCCGCTCCGGGCCCGAGACCTCGGCCCAGTCGGCGGCCCCGGCCAGGGCCGTCGGGACCGAGGCCAGCAGCCCGACGCCGGTGAGCAGCGCCGCCGCGCGTCGTGACTCGGTGCCGCCGGCGAGGTCGAGCAGCGACGCCCCGAGCCAGCACCCCGTGGTGACGTCGGTCAGCGGCGGGTGGACCGAGTGGCCGAGCACGTCGGTGTGGAGCGGGCTGCGGCCCACGCGCGCGATCAGCGGCCCGTAGACCGTCTCCTGCGCGCGGGCGACCCGCTCGGCGAGGTGACTCTCACCGATCGCGTGGGCCGCGCGTTGCGGCAGCGTCGTCGGTGCCACGGCTCGACGCTACGCCTGCTCCCGCCGTGGCGGCACCCCTCAGAGCTCGGCGAGCAGCTGCTCCATGCGTGCGATCTCGGCGGTCTGGCTGCTGCTGATGTCGTCGCGGGCCTCGCCCACCCGCACGTCGAGGCCGCCCCCGGCCGTCTCGTCGGCCATCTGCACGGCCCCCTCGTGGTGACCGATCATGTAGCGCAGGAAGAGCCGGTCGAACTCGACGCCCCGCGCCGTGCCGAGCCGGCCGAGCTGGGCCTGGGTCAGCATCCCGGCCATCTCCATGTGGCCGTGCTCCCCGTGGTCGAAGTCCATCGGGTCGTCGGAGGCTCGCGGCACCTCGAGGTCACGCTCCTCCAGCCACGCGGCCATCATCGAGATCTCGGGCCCCTGCGCCGCGCTGATGCGCTCGGCGAGCAGCGAGACCCGGCGGTCGGTGGCGTGCTCCGCGGCGAGGTCGGTCATCTCCAGGGCCTGCGCGTGGTGCGGGATCATCATCTGCATGAACATCTCGTCGTCGTGAGACCACTCGTTGGGCGCCATGGTGGTGTCGGACGGCACCTCGGTGGCGTCCTCGCCGGGCTCGCCGCCCTGCACCAGACGGGGCTCGCCGTCGGCGGCGGTGGCCGACGCGGACGGCGTGGCGGCCACCTGCTCGGCGTCGCTCGCGTCGTCGCCGCCACCACACCCGGCGAGCGCCAGGACGAGTGCCCCCGCCACGGCGGACGCCGCGAGTCGGGCGGGCAGGCGGGCGGGCAGGCGGCCGGTGGAGGTTCCCGAGAGGGCCACGACGTCTCCTTGCTCCAGTCACGAAATCGGAACGATCTCGGACGAGTCGCCCCACTGCCCCTTTACAGGGCGTTGCGCCACAGGGTACGACGTTCTCGACACCTGGCGAATCTCGGTCGCCGGGTCACGATCGAAAGGTCTCGGGATGCATCACAGACTCAAGCGGACCCGCGCGCGCCGGCTGGGGATCCTGGCCGGGGCCCTCGCGGTCGCCGGACTGCTCGCCACCGCGAGCCCGGTCCTGGCGCACGAGGGGGCGCACGAGGGGGCGGGCGCGGAGGGCCAGCAGGCCGAGGTGTCGGTGCCCTCCGACGACCCCGCCTGCACCGCCCAGGAGCGCAAGAAGCTCGCCAAGGCCGGTGACAACTTCACCGAGGCGTGCGACCTGCCGGGTCAGGACTTCGCCCAGCTCGACGACCGTCGCGCCGCACTGGCCGAGGACGAGATCAGCAAGAGCGACAACATCGACCTCGTCGCCAACGTGCCGAAGCAGGGTGCCTTCAACTCCTTCGACAGCTACAACAGCGACCTGGCCTTCAAGGGCAACTACGTCTTCGCCGGCAACTACAACGGCTTCACCGTCTACGACATCAAGAACCCCAAGAAGCCCAAGGCGATCACCCAGTACCTGTGCCCGGGCGGCCAGGGCGACCCGGCCGTCTACGGCGACATCCTGGTCTTCGCCGTCGACTCCAGCCGCAGCAGCAGCTCGTGCAACAACGTGCCGCAGAGCGCGGAGAACCCCACCTCGTGGGAGGGCCTGCGGGTCTTCGACATCAGCGACCCGAAGAACCCGGCCTACGTCGCCGCCGTCGAGACCGACTGCGGCTCGCACACCCAGACGCTGGCGCCCAGCCGCAACGGCAAGCAGCTCTTCGTCTACGTCTCCTCCTACGCGCCGCGGGCGAGCTTCCCCGACTGCCAGCCCCCGCACGACAAGATCAGCGTGGTGCAGATCGACGTCGAGAACCCGCGCGACGCCTCGGTCGTCAACGAGCCGGTGCTCTTCCCGGACGGCGGCATGCAGCCCGGCGGCTACTCCGCCGAGACCAGCGGCTGCCACGACATCACGGCGTACCCCCAGCGCAACATCGCCGCCGGTGCCTGCATGGGTGACGGCATCCTGCTCGACATCACCGACCGCAAGAACCCCTCGGTGATCGAGCGCGTGACCGACACCGAGAACTTCGCCTTCTGGCACTCGGCGACCTTCAGCAACGACGGCAAGAAGGTCATCTTCACCGACGAGCTGGGCGGCGGCGGTGCCGCGACCTGCAATCCGACCGTGGGCCTGACCAAGGGCGCCAACGCGATCTACAGCGTCAAGAACCTCAACACCCTGGAGTTCAAGAGCTACTACAAGATCGACCGGGTGCAGTCCAACACCGAGAACTGCGTGGCCCACAACGGCTCGCTGATCCCGGTCAAGGGCAAGGACTTCATGGTCCAGGCGTGGTACCAGGGCGGCATCTCGGTCTTCAACTTCACCAACGCCGCGAAGCCGAAGGAGATCGCCCACTTCGACCGTGGCCCGCTCTCCGACGCCTCGCTCCAGCTGGGTGGCTCGTGGTCGGCGTACTACTACAACGGCTACATCTACTCCAACGACATCCAGAAGGGTCTGGACGTCCTGAAGCTGGACGACAAGCGGACCAACTCCGCCGCCAAGGTGAAGATGGACCAGTTCAACCCGCAGACCCAGCCCTCCTACGCGGGCTGATCCGCAGGGCTCCCAGCCTCCAGCGGCACCGCCGCGGTCAGGCCGCTTCGGCGTCCTTGACCGCGGCGGTGCTGTGCTGGGGGACGACGACGTGCAGCGCGTTGCGCTCGACGCGGAAGTCGACGGGGGTGCGCAGCGCGATCTCCCCGTCGAGGTTGACGCCCATCCGCTCGCCGGTGTGCCCCCGCACGCGGCGGGTGAGCCCGTGGTGCACGCGCTCGGGCTCCACGAAGCTGCCGTCCTTGAGGAAGCGGGCGATCGAGACGTGGTCGCGCAGCCGGCCGCGCACGATGGCGTAGACGTCGAGGGTGTGGTCGTCGACCGACGCGGTGGGTGAGACCGTCTGGCCCCCGCCGTAGTGCACCCCGTTGCCCACCGCCACCTGCAGCAGGTCGTCGAGCTCCATCGTGGGGTGGTCGCCGTCGGGGAACTCCAGCCGTGCGGAGAAGGGCCGGTGGTGCCGGTACGCCGCGAGCGTCGCGGCGGGGTAGGCGAGCGGGCCGAGCCGGCGCTTGAGCCGGGGGCCGAGTCGCTCGGTGACCGCGACGGAGAGACCGAGCGAGGCGACGTTGAGGAAGGGCAGTGCCAACGAGGCGGTGTCGGGGCCGTAGCCGCGGGCCCGGCCGAGGTCGACGTCGACGACCTTGCCGGTGACGAGCGTGCGGGTGGCCGCCTCCAGCGCCGAGGGGATCTGCAGGGTGCGCGCGAAGTCGTTGGCGGTGCCCAGCGGCAGCACGCCCAGCACCGTGCCGGTGCCGGCGAGCCGCTCGGCCGCGGCACCCACGGTGCCGTCGCCGCCTCCCACCACCAGCAGGTCCGGCTGCTCCTCGAGCACCCGGTCGAGGGTCGGCAGCAGCTCGGCGCCCGTGGGGACGGCGTGGAGCCGGGCGTCCCTCAGCCCGGCCCGGTCGAGGTGGTCGCGCACCGACCCGGCGAGGGCGGCGCCGCGGCGCGACGCGGAGTTGAGCACCACGTGGACGCGCGAGGGGTCGAGGTCAGGCGGTGCGGAGGGCATGACTCCGAGCGTAGGCAGGCCACGTGAGCGCGCCGTGTGCGCGACCTGAGCGCCGGCTGAGATCAGGCGACGCGCGGGCCCCGCAGCCGCAGGACGCGGCGCTCCGGCACGCTCGGGGGCGCCGGGGGCGGTGTGTCGTGCAGCTCGTCCAGCAGCCGCTCGGCGGCGACCCGGCCGTCGGTCATGTGCCCGACGGTCTGCGTGAAGTCGGTCATCCGCACCCCGCGGTCCGGCGTCCGGATCCGGTGCACCTCGACGCCCGCGCCGAGGTCGCCGGCGCGGCCGGCGCGCATCGCCACGCCGAGGCTGGCGACGAGCACGTCGACCGGGGTCCGGCTGCGCGGCGCCCGCGGGGTCGCCAGGCTGGCGTCGAGCACGAAGACCCTCGTCGGGGCCAGGTCGGCGGCCCCCGCCACGGGCACGTTGTCGGCCACGCCGCCGTCGACGTGCAGGGTGGTGCCGCCTGCGTCGTCGGGCAGCGGGATCGGGGCGAAGACCGCGGGCACCGCGGCGGAGGCGAGCAGCAGCTGCGCGAGGTCGCCGTGGCGGTGGTAGACCGCGCCCGCGCCGCCCAGGGGCGTGGTGACCACGCGCACCGGGACGGGCAGGTCCTCGAGCCGCTCGACCGGCTGCCAGTCGCGGATCAGTCGGAGCAGCGCGTGGTGGGAGAAGAGGTAGGGCCGCTGTCGGGCGAGGTGGTGCACCCGGGTCAGCGTGCCGCCCGGGAAGATGTCGCGGGTGCGCAGCGCGAGCCACTTCGCGCGCAGCTCGCGCACCCGAGCGCGGTCGGGCCGCCAGCCCACGAAGGTCGCGTTGAGCGCGCCGACGGAGGTGCCGACCAGGGCGTGGGGAACCACCCCGGCGTCGAGCAGCGCCTCCAGCATGCCGATCTGCACGGCACCGCGCGACGCGCCTCCGGACAGCACGAAGACGTTGCGGTGCGCTGCTCCCGAGAGGGTGGTGCTGAGATCCATGGCGCCCTCCTGCGGCCGGTCCCTGACGTCCCTCGTTCCCCATGGTGCCGCTCGAGATGTCCGTTTTGCAGGTGAATCGGGAACTCGTGGTGACGGGAGCGGGTCGGATGACGCCGATTCGGGCATGCCGGCGCGCGGGGGTCAGTCTCCCGCGAGACGCCGGTTGACCCGGCGGGTCAGCCAGGCGGGGGAGAAGTGCGAGCCGAGGTTGAGCACCTTGGTCTGGGCCCCCACGGGGAAGTGCACCTGGTGCAGTGCGCGACGCCAGCGCGAGGGCTCCGTGGCGGCCACGACGGCGTCGGCCACGTCGGTGGCGGTCAGCCGGATGCCGAGCGAGCGGGTGGTGCCGGTCTCGACGCCGTGGGTCATCGCCGTCTGCACGAAGAGCGGCCACATCGCGATCACCCGGATGCCGTGCCGGGCCCACTCCAGGTCGAGCGCCTCGGTGAGGCCGCGCACGTAGAACTTGGTGGCGCTGTAGTTGGCCAGCTCGGCCTGGCCGTAGATCGCGGACGCCGAGGCGAGGTTGACCACCGTCGCGACGCCGTGCGTGCGCGCGGTGTGGCGCAGCGCCTCGAAGCCCGCGTGCAGGCCGTGCATCACGCCCTTGGCGTTGATGTCGATCTCGCGGTCGTGCACGGCGACCGAGAGCTCCTCGAAGCGACCCGCCCGCAGCACCCCGGCGTTGTTGACCAGCACGTCGAGCCGCCCGGTCTGGGCGACCAGCTCGTCGACGGCCAGGGCGAAGGCGTCGGCGTCGGTGACGTCGAGGCGACCGGTGCGGACGCCGACGCCGAGCGCCTGCACCTCGGCGCGCAGCGTCTGCAGTCCGTCCTCGTCGACGTCGTAGGCCCCGATCGTGCAGCCCCGCCGGGCGAAGGCGAGCGCGATCTCACGGCCGATGCCGGCCGCGGCCCCGGTGACGAGGACCGTGCGGGTGGAAGGACCTGCGTCGACACTCATGGGGCCGATGTCTAGCAGGTTCGGTTACCCGTGGGTATGACGCGGACCACGCCGGCCGCTCCGTGAGACGCCGTCGGTCACACGAGCCCGACTACCCCGACCATGATCGGCAGCAGCGCCACGATGAGGATCGCGCCGAGCACGTCGAAGGTGATGCCGGTGCGGATCATGGTGGTGATCGGCACGATGCCCGACCCGTAGACGATCGCGTTCTGCGGCGTCGAGACCGGCAGCATGAAGCCGAAGCTCGCCGCGAAGGTGGCCGCGAGAGCGGGGATGAACGGGTTGACGTCGGCCGTCACGGCGATCGGGATGATGATCGGCACCACCACGGCGGCGGCCGCGGTGTTGCTGGTCGTCTCGGAGACCACGATCGCCAGCAGGGCGGCGAAGGCCGTCAGCGTGATGACGCTGCTGACGCCGAGCAGGTCGGAGGTGCCGGTGCCGATGGTCTCGGCCAGCCCGCTGGACTCCAGCAGCGACCCGAAGATGATGCCGGTGCCGAAGAGCACCACCGTGCCCCAGTCGATCCGTGCCGCGTCGCTCCAGCGCAGCGTGAACTCGCGGTCCTCCCACTTGGTGGGCAGCAGGAAGAGCAGCGAGGCCCCGAGCACGGCGACGACGCCCTCGTCGAGGCGGTCGCTGACGGCCGTGTAGGTCGAGGACTCGGTGCCGGCGACGAGGGCCACGATGCCGGGGAAGATCCACAGCGTCACGGTGGTGCCGAAGGCGATCAGGGTGTTGACCTCGGCCCGCGACAGCGAGCCGAGCTTGGCCTTCTCCTCGTCGACCCACTCCTCGACGCCCTCGAGGCGCCGGATCTCGGGCTTGTTGACCAGCAGCACCACCACCGCGAGGGCCACGAACATGCAGGCGCAGATCGGCACCGCCATGATCATCCAGTCGAGGAAGGAGATCCGGGTGCCGGTCGCCTCCTCGATGAGGCCGCGCCCGATGAGGTTGGGCGGCGAGCCGACGGGGGTGAGCAGGCCGCCGACGCTGGCGCCGTAGGCCAGCATCAGCATCAGGGCCGCGCCGACGCGCAGCCGCAGCGGGTCGAAGCCCTCGTCGACGACGCCCTGGTCCTGCATCAGCTTGGCGATCACGGTCAGGATGCCGATCGCCGTGGGCAGCAGCATCGCCACGGTGGCGGTGTTGGACACGAAGGCCGAGAGCAGGCAGGTGATGGCGCCGAAGGCGATGATCACGCGGACGGTCGAGGTGCCCACCCCGGGGAGGTTGAGCACGAACATCGCGAAGCGCTTGGCGAGCCCGTGCTTGAGCATCGCCTGCGCCAGGATGAAGGCCCCGATGAAGGTGAAGACCGTGGAGGAGCCGAACGGCGCGAGCGCCTCGTCGGCGGTGGCCACGCCGAGCAGCACGATGGCGGCGATGCCGATGAAGCCGCCGATCGGGATGGGCACCGGCTCGGTGACCCACAGCACCACGACCCCGAGCAGCACGGCGGCGAGCGTCTGCTGCTCGCCGGGCAGGTCGAGCGGCAGCAGCAGCATCACGATCGTGACCACCGGAGCGAGCGCCAGCCCGATCGTCCGGCGGCCCTTCTCGAAGGCCTCCTCGCGGGGCGAGAGCTGCTGCTCCCCGAGACTGCGGTAGGTCGCCGGCCGCGAGAAGGCGGCGTCGACGTCGGTGCGGGACATGGCGGCTCCGAGAGGTGGGTCGTGTGTCCCGCGTCACCCTAACCGTCCGCGACCGGTTCCGCCGGACGGCGCCGCGGGCTAGCGTGCGAGGACCCGCCCCGCAGTCTCGGACACCGGAAGGCCCGCCCCATGTCCCTCGACCGTCGCACCCTGCTGAAGGCCACCGCGGCCACGCCGCTCGCCGCCGGACCGTTCGCGGGCCTGCTCACCACCCCCGCGGAGGGACGCCGTCGGCCCCGCCCCGAGCGGCTGGTGCCGGTGCCCGACGCCCGCGACGGCGCGGTCCGGTTGCACCTGCCCCGCGGCTTCTCCTACCGCTCCTTCCACGACACCGAGTCGCCCGTCGTGCTCGACGACGGCACCCGGCTGCCCGGTCGGCACGACGGCATGGGCGCCTTCAAGGGCAGGCGCGGCTCGACCGTCCTGGTGCGCAACCACGAGGTCAACAACCCCCAGCCCGCCTTCGGTCCGGGCACGCCGTACGACGCCATGGCCGGCGGCGGCACCACCACGGTGCACGTCGACCGCGACGGGCAGGTGGAGCGGGCCTACACCAGCCTCAACGGCACGATGATGAACTGCAGCGGCGGCCAGATGCCGTGGGGCGCGTGGGTGACCTGCGAGGAGACCGTCAACGGCCCCGACGTCGGCCCCGACTTCACGGGCGCGTCCAACGTCCCGCTCACCAAGCCGCACGGCTACGTCTTCGAGGTGCCGGTCGACGGGCAGGGCTCCCGCGAGCCGATCACGCGGGCCGGGCGCTTCCCCCACGAGGCGGTCTCCTTCGACCCGCGCGAGGGCGTGCTCTACCTGACCGAGGACAACTTCGCCTTCCCGTCGGGCTTCTACCGCTACAAGCCGCGTCGACACCCGATGCGCTGCGGCTACCTCGACAACGAGGGGCGGCTGCAGATGCTCGCCGTGCGCGGACGCCCGGGCGCCCACCTCGAGGGGCAGCAGCGCCGGGGGGCGACCTACGACGTGCGCTGGGTCGACATCGACGAGCCGGACCCCAGCTACCCCTACACCCCGGGGGAGACGGCGCCCACCACCAACGACGAGGCCCTGCTCCACGTGAGCAGCCAGGGGCTCGCGCGGGGGGCGGCGAAGTTCTCACGCCTCGAGGGGCAGGTCTTCGACGACGGCGTCGTCTACTTCACCTCCACCCAGGGTGGGGGCGCGCCCGAGGCCGTCGAGAGCGACAACGTGGCCGGCTGGGGCAACGGCTTCGGCCAGGTGTGGGCCTACGACACGCGCCGCGCCACGCTGCGCTGCGTCTACCAGTCGCCGGGCAAGGACACCTTCGACTTTCCCGACAACATCACGGTCAGCAGGCGCGGCACGCTGGTGGTCTGCGAGGACAGCAACCAGGACAACTACCTGCGCGGCCTCTCCACGCGCGGTCACCTGTGGGACATCGCGCTCAACCGCCTCACCAGCGCCACGGGCGCCGACCGCAGCAACGACGAGTTCGCCGGCTCCACCTTCAGCCACGACGGGCGCACCCTCTTCGTCAACATCCAGGCCAGCGCCGGCATGACCTTCGCGATCACCGGCCCCTGGGGTCGCATCGGCGTCTGAGGCGGGCGTCGACCCCGTGTGACCACTGAGGTGAATGTGACTCAAGTGGTGCGGTCCGGGTACAGGGTCTCGGACGGGGTGGTACGACGTCGACAGCGGGAGGGCACCGAAATGCCTGGAGAATACGGATTCATCGTCTGGATCATCGTGGGTGGCCTGGCGGGGTGGGTGGCCAGCAAGTTCATGGGCACCGACGCCCAGCAGGGCATCCTGCTCAACATCGTGGTGGGAGTGATCGGGGCGTTCCTCGGCGGCTTCCTGCTCAGCCTGCTGACCGACCCCAGCGGCTTCGGCATCATCTTGACCTTCGTCACCGCGGTCGTGGGCGCCTGCCTGCTGCTGTGGATCGTCAAGGCGGTCACCGGCTCGCGCGCCCGCGCCTGAGCCGGCCACCAGCGAGTACCCACCGGAGGGCCCGCCGTGAGGCCGGCCCACCGGCGCGTCCGGGTCCGGACGCTCAGGTGAGCTGCTGGGTGCCGATCACGCCCAGGACCTGCAGCTTCTCGTGGCTCTCGGTTCCGGGGTCGGCGGTGTAGACGAGCAGCCGGTGCGACTGGTGGGGGTCGACCAGCACCTGGCAGTTGAGGTCGAGACGGCCGACCTCGGGGTGGTCGTAGCGCTTGACCTCGTCGGGCTCGACGCCGATCTCGTGGTCGGCCCAGAGGGACGCGAACTCCTCGCTCCGCCCGAGCAGCAGCTCGGCCAGCTCGGCGGCGCGGGACTCCGGCCCGCGCATCGCCGCGATGCCACGCAGCCCGGCGGCGTACATCCGCGAGAGGAAGGCGTGGTCCTCGGGCGGGTGGAGGTCGCGCGCGGCGGGGTCGGTGAACCAGCGGTAGCCGACGCTGCGCTCCGGCCCGGTGAAGCGGGTCCGGTCGCCGACGAGCGCCACGTGGGGTGGCGTCTGGCGCAGCGCCTCACCGAGCTCGGTGACGATCTCGGCCGGGGTGTCGGCGAGCCGGTCGAGGATCCGGAGCAGGCCGGGGCTGACGTGCTCGCTGCTCGGTCCGTGCGCGGGCGGCTGGTGCCCGGCGAGGCGGAAGAGGTGATCGCGCTCGGCGACGGTCAGGTGCAGGCCCTGCGCGATCGAGGCGATCATCTGCTCCGACGGCTGCGGTCCGCGCTCCTGCTCCAGGCGGGAGTAGTAGTCGGTCGACATGTGGCACAGCACGGCCACCTCCTCGCGCCGCAGGCCGCGGGTACGGCGCCGCTGCCCGCGAGGCATGCCGACGTCCTCGGGCTGCAGCGCCTCGCGTCGGCGTCGCAGGAACTCCGCGAGCTGGGGACGGTCGATCACGGTGGCTCTCCTCACGGCGTGGTCCTCACGCCTCGGTCGTTCCTACCTCGGCATCCTCGCGGGCGCCCCCGTCGGGGAAGGTGACCCCGGCGAGGTCCTGCGACACCTGCCAGACCCGCTGCGCCTCCCGCTCGTCGCGCAGCGGCGCGTAGAGCCCCTGCTCCGCCGGCGCACCGCCCACGTGCTGGAAGCCGCGCGGACCGTACAGTCGCCCGCCCTCGGCGTCCGGCGAGGTGGCGGCGAGCAGGGCAGGGAGTCCGGCGCTCTGCACCGTGCCCACGAGGAGACCGCGCGCGGAGAGCGCACGGATCACGCGCCGGCCCAGGGTGTCGGTCTCGCGGCCGAGCTCCGGACGGGCGGCCAGCAGGCTGGTCGGAGCGACGCCGGGGTGCGAGAGGTTGCTGGTGATGCCCCAGCCGAGAGCCCGGCTGCGCCGGTCGAGCTCGAGACCGAAGAGCCCGAGGGCGATCTTGGACTGGCGGTAGGCCCTCATGCCGTCGTAGTCGCGCTCCCACTGCAGGTCGTCCCAGTGCACCGCCCCCCGGGCGGCGGCGACGCTCACCTGCGAGGTCACCCGTGCCCTCCCGGCCCGCAGCAGCGGGAGCAGGTGCGCGACCAGGGCGACGTGGCCGAGGTGGTTGGTGCCGAGCTGGAGCTCGTGGCCGTCGGCGGTGGTCTGCCGGCTCGGCGGGGTCATCACGCCGGCGTTGTTGACGAGCAGGTGGATCGGGGCGCCCTCGTCGCGCAGCGCCGCCCCGAGGGTGGCGACGGACGCGAGCGAGGACAGGTCGAGCACGCGGAGGGTCACCCTGGCGTCGGGCGCCGCCTCCCTGATCCGGGCGAGTGCCGCCTCGCCCTTGGCCGGGTTGCGCACCGGCAGGACCAGGTCGGCGCCCGCGGCGGCGAGGCGCGTGGCGATCCCGAGGCCGAGGCCGTCGCTGCCGCCGGTGAGGACGGCGCGACGGCCGGTGAGGTCGGGGAGGGTCAGGTCGAGGTCGTGACGAGGCATGGTGCGTGCTCCTGCGGTCGTGGTGTCGTGGTCCCACGCTCCCGCAGGCCGGCCGCGCTGTTCAGGGTCTGTCGATCCCCCCTCGCCGGAGGTCGCCCACCGCGCGAGGCAGGCGGACCGGGTGGCGGTCGGGCGCTACGCCTGCTCGGCGGGGCACCACCAGGTGGTGCGGCTGCCGACCGTCGCCCGCCGCATCTCCGCACCGCAGCGGGGACAGTGGCCGCCACGCGCGCGGTGGGGGATCACCTCGCCGGTGTGGACGCCGCCGCGACGCAGCGCCCGGCGGACCGAGGCGCGGAGCTGCCGGCGCAGCTCGTCGAGCTCGTCCTCGGCCAGCTCGCCGGCCGGACGGAGCGGGGAGTGGCGGCTCGGCCCCAGCACCTCGTCGGCGAGCAGGTTGCCGACGCCGGCCAGCACCGACTGGTCGAGCAGCCGCGCCTTCAGTGGCGCCGTACCGCGTCCGACGCGCGCGCGGAAGTCGTCGCGGCCGATCTCCGCGGCGTCGGGACCGAGCGCGTCGAGGTCGGGGTCCAGCCGCACCCTGCCCAGGCGGCGCTTGTCGAAGAGGCGCAGGGTGCCCCCGTCGTCGAAGTGCAGGGTGAAGCGGTACCACTCCGGCTTGCGCGCGGTGCCGCGGCTGGGCTGGTTGCCCGTGGAGCCGACGTAGTCGCCGCCCTCGTCGGAGGTGCCGTCGCGGGTGACCAGGATCCGCCCGCTCATGCCGAGGTGGAGACCCAGCACCGGACCCTCGCCGTCGCGCGACCGGAGCCCGGTGGTCTCGCACCACAGCGCCTTGCCGCGCCGGTGCACCGCGCGCAGCCGCCGGTCCAGCAGCGCCTCCCGGATCTCGCCCGGGGCGTGCGGGCGGCACTCGTAGGTGTCGGCGTCGTCGACGTCGACGATGCGTCGGTCGAGGGCCCCGCGCTCGATCACCTGGCGGGCCGACTCGACCTCGGGCAGCTCCGGCATGGCCGTGGAGTGCCCGCGGGTCGGTCGCTCACTCCCGCGGGCGGGGAGCCGCCTCGTTCCCTCAGGACCAGTGCGCCACGAGGACCTCCGTGGCGCGCTGCACCAGGACGTCGTCGGGCTCGGCGTCGGGGTCGTCGCGCGACGTCATCACGACCACGACCCAGGGCCGGCGGCCCGGGGGGTGCACGAGCGCGACGTCGTTGCGGGTGCCGTGGGCGGCCGTGCCGCTCTTGTCCCCGACGCGCCACGTGTCGGGGACGCCCGCGCGCACGAGGCGCGCCCCGGTGATGCTGTCGCCCAGCTCGTCGGCCAGCACCCTGCGGTCGGCGCGGTCGAGCAGGTCGCCGGTGAGGAGCGCCTGGGCGACCTGGGCGAGGGCGCGGGGCGTGGTGGTGTCCCGGGTCTCACCGGGACGCCAGTCGTTGAGCCCCGGCTCGATGCGGTCGACCGAGGTGACGTCGTCGCCGCGCTCGCGGAGCCACGCCTCGAGCTCGCCAGGACCCCCGACGAGCTCGAAGAGCACGTTGGTCGCGGTGTTGTCGCTCAGGGTGAGCGAGGCGTCGACGAGCTGTCGCACCGTCATGCCGTCGTCGACGACGAGCTCGGTCGCAGGCGAGTGGGCGACGAGGTCGGCGTCGGTCCAGGACAGGCGTCGCTCGAGCTCCGGCTCCGAGATCCGGTCGAGCACGGCTGCGGCCAGGAGGAGCTTGCCCGTGGAGGCGAGGGCGAACCTCTCGTCGCCGCGGTGGGCGAAGGTCTCGCCGGTCGCGGTGTCGACCGCCACGAGCCCGACGCGCCCCTCGCGGCGGCGCTCCAGGTCGGCGAGCCGCGCGTGGGCACGCGAGTCGGGGGCGGAGTCGGTCGAGCCGGTCGGCGCGACGGGAGGGACGGCGCCAGGTCCGCCCGGGGTGGGCAGCTGCGCGGGCGGTGAGGTCGTGGCGGCGCCGATCCCGGTCGCGACGACCAGGGCGGCGGCCGCCGCGAGGATGACGCGTCGGCGTCGGGTCAGGGGCATGTGGTGCCTCTCCTCGCTCAGACGCGGTCGAGTGAGCTGAGGACGTCGTCCAGCCTGCTGGGTCCGGCCTCCAGCTGCTCCAGCGGGACGCCGGTGGCGCGCGACCAGTCGAGCAGGGTGCGCAGGTCCTGCTCGAGGGCGAAGGTCTCGATGCGCGCGCGGCTGCGGTCGGTGCGCGTGAGGTTCAGCGGTGGTGCCGGAGCTCCCTCCGGCAGGCGCACCGAGATGTAGGCGGGTAGGGTTCGGGTGAGCTCGGCGACGGTGCCCTCGCGGTCGAGCCGGCCGCGGTGCAGCAGGCCGATGCGGTCGGCCCGCTGCTGCGCCTCGTCGAGACGGCGCGTCGTCAGCACGACGGTCGAGCCGTCCGCGCGGAGCCGCTCGACGACCGCCCAGAGCTCGTCGCGTGCCTCGCGGTCAAGCCCCGTGGTCGGCTCGTCGAGGAAGACCAGCTCCGGCGCACCGTGGGCGGCGAAGGCCAGGTCGAGCCGCCGCCGCTCGCCGTCGGAGAGCCGCGAGACCCGCAGGGAGGACCGGTGCGCGAGCCCGACCACCTCGAGCACGCGGTCGACGCGGTCGTCACGCTGGGAGAGCACGCCGACGAGCCGGACCGTGTCGCGGACCGTCAGCTCGGAGGAGAAGCCGCGCTCCTGCGGCACGATGCCCATCCTGGGACCGGTCGCGTGGCGGTCGCGCGGGTCGTGCCCGAGGACCCGGACCGAGCCCGACGTGGGCCGGCGGCGTCCCTCGATCACCTCCAGGGCGGAGGTCTTGCCGGCGCCGTCGGCGCCCAGCAGGGCGTACAGCTCACCGGGGCGCACCTCGAAGGTGACGTCGCGGACGACCTCCACGTCGCCGTGGGCGAGGGTCAGCCCGCGGACGGAGACGGCAGCGGAGACGGTCATGGTCCCCATCCCACCGCGCGAGCGCGGTCGCTCCCAGTGCGCTGCGTCATCGGATCCCGTGACGGCTGTCAGCCGCCGGGCATGACATCGCGTCGGACCCGGCCGCGGCGGGGCAGGCGGGCTACGGCGTCGCGCACGGGGGTCGAGCCCTGGTCGAGCTCCAGGACCTCGCGACTGACGTCGGGTGCGTGCAGCAGCTCGGCGACGGTGGCGGCCACGTCCGCGCGCGCGACCCGGCCGTGGGGCGCCGCCGGACCGAGGTCGACGGTGCCCCGCCCCGGCTCGTCGACCAGCATGGACGGGCGCAGGATCAGCCAGTCCAGCTCGGTCCTGCTCAGCGCGATGTCGGCCTGCTTCTTGACGGCGAAGTAGTGCTCGACGTCGGCGTCGAGCGCGAGCGCGCGATCGGCCTCGGGGAGCACCGAGACCGAGACGAGGCGGTCCACGCCGGCCAGGCGGGCCGCCTCGACCGTCGTGGCCAGGCCGGCGAGGTCGACGGCGTCGGTCACGGCGCGACGGCCGCCGTTGGACCCGGCCGTGAAGACGATCGCGTCGGAGCCGCTGACCGCCTCGGCCAGCCGGGTCGGCGTGATCTCGGCCAGGTCGCCGCCGACGGTCGTGACGCCGCCCGCCGCGAGCTGCGCCCGCTGGTCCGCACGGCGGACGAGGCCGGTGACCTCGTCGCCGCGCGCGAGCAGGTCCTCTCGCAGCAGGCGACCGACGCCGCCGGTGAGCCCGAGGACGAAGTTGCGCACCGTCGTCAGGCGGCGGCCGCGGTCGCGACCGCGGTCACCCGGATCTCGACCCGCATCCCGACCGCCGCCAGCACCGGCACCCCGACCGCGGTCCAGACGGGGGCGCGCCCGCCCATGCGGCGGTGCAGCTGCTCGACCATCGCCTGCGTGTGCTGCTCGCCGATCTCGCGGTCGGCGACGGGGACGTGGAAGCTGTCGACGGCCACGACGTCCTGCCACGACGCCCCCGCCTGGGCCAGCACCCGCTCGACGTTGTCGAAGGCGCGCGCGATCTCCTCCTCGAGGTCGGCCGGGAACTCGAGCGCGTCGTCCCAGCCGCCCTGGCCGGAGACGTGGACCAGGTCGCCCACGCGCACGGCCTGGCTGTAGTGCCGCTCCCGGAGGAACAGCTCGCCGACGCCGGGCGTGACGAAGAACTGGGGCTGGGTCTGGCTGTGGGTCTGGCTGTCGGTCCGGCTCTGGGTCATCGGGGCTCTCCTCCAGTTGATTACTTCACGTGTGAACTGATGGTCAGCCTACGTCATTTCACGCGTGAAGCAAATGGTCGTTGCTAGGGTCGGTCCGTGACCCCAGGGACGAGTGGCGCGCCCGAGCCGGAGGACCCCTCGGAGGTGCCCTGGCTCACCGAGGACGAGAAGGACGCGTGGACCGGCGCGATCTCGCTGGCGCTGCTGCTCCCCGGCCGCCTGGAGTCGGCCCTGCAGCAGGCGGCCGACCTGACCCTCTTCGAGTACCTGACGCTGAGCCACATGTCGGAGGCGCCGGAGCGCCGGCTGGTCATGAGCGAGCTGGCCTACCTCGCCAACGGGTCGCTCTCCCGGCTCTCCAACGTGATGAAGCGCTTCGAGGCGCGCGGCTGGGCCGAGCGGCACCCCGACCCCGAGGACCGCCGCCGCACGCTGGCCGCCCTCACCGACGCCGGCTACGCCAAGGTCGTGCAGGCCGCGCCGGCCCACGTGCGCTCGGTGCGCGAGCACGTCCTCGACCCGCTGTCGGTGACCGACCAGCGGGCGCTGGCCCGGATCGCCGCCAAGCTGCGGACCCGCCCGGTCGACCTCGCCGACACCGCCCCCTGAGGCCGTCGCCGTCGTCGTCGCCGTCGGGGTCGACGTCGACGAGGCGGCAGTCCGGCGCCACGCTCCCGGGCCGTGCCTCGCGCCGCTGCTTGGGGGCCCCGGTCACGATGGGGAGCACATCGAGCTCTGGGGTCGACATGCTGACGTGGTCACGGACGCTCCGCTCCGGCACGGTGGCCGCGGTCGGACTGGTCCTCGTCCTGACGGGGTGCGCGCCGGACACCGCCGCGAGCCCCGAGGAGGCCGAGGTCGGCCGCCCCGACGCGTCCACGACGCCGCAGCGGCCGATCACCCTCGCCCTGGCCGGTGACGTCCACTTCCAGGACGTGCTGGCCCCGCGCCTCGACGACCCCGACGGCACGCTCGGCCCGATGAGCCGCGAGCTCGCCGACGCCGACGTCGCGATGGTCAACCTGGAGTCGGCGGTGACGGCCCCGGGAGCAGAGCCTGCCCCCAAGGAGCGCGAGGACCCGGCGGCGCGCTACTGGTTCGAGGCACCGGCCCGCGCTCTCGGGCTGCTCGGCCGCTCCGGAGTCGACGTCGTCAGCGTCGCCAACAACCACGGTGCCGACCTCGGCCCCACCGGGCTGCGCGCGAGCCTCGCCGCCGACGGGCGCGCGGGCGTCGCCGTCGTGGGCGCCGGCCGCGGGGCCGGGGCGGCGTACGAGCCCCACCGGGTGGAGGTGCGCGGCACCGAGATCGCGGTCCTCGCCGCCGACGCCTCGCCCCGCGAGAGCGGATCGCCCGTGTGGGACGCCGGCGAGGGCGACCTGGGCCTGGCGACCGCGCGGGGCCCCGGCACGCGACGGCTGCTCGACGCGGTGCGCGAGGCGTCGCAGAGCGCTGGCGTCGTCGTGGTCTACCTGCACTGGGGCGAGGAGGGGCAGGTGGCGCCGACCGGGCGGCAGCAGCGGCTCGCACGTCGTCTCGCCGAGGCCGGCGCCGACGTCGTCGTCGGCGCGCACGCCCACGTGCTGCAGGGCTCCGGCGTGCTCGACGGCGCGTACGTCGCCTACGGGCTCGGCAACTTCGCCTGGTACAACGCCCGCCGCTCGGTCACCGGCGTGCTGCGCCTCGCGGTCGCGCCGGACGGCGAGGTCGTCTCGGAGCGCTGGGTGCCCGCGCGGATCCCGACGGGTGGCGGCTACCCGCAGCGCGTGGAGGGCGTGCAGGCGACGGCCGCGGCGGTGCAGTGGCGACGCCTCGGGCTGCGGGCCGGACTCGCGCCGGTCGACGGTGAGCGGCCCGAGCCGCTGCCGCCGTACGCCGCCGAGGTCTCGCGGCTCTCACCCGAGCTGCGGGAGCGGATGCGCGGCAGCAGCCACCGCGCCGGCTGCCCGGTGCCCCTGGACCGGCTGCGCCTGGTCGAGCTGTCGTACGTCGGCTTCGACGGCCGGCCGGCCACGGGCGAGATGGTGGTGGCCGCAGGCGTGGTCGACGACGTGGTGGCGATCTTCCGCGAGGTCTACGAGGCGCGCTTCCCGATCCGGCGCATGGAGCTGGTCGACGAGTACGGCGGCGACGACGACCGCTCGATGGCGGCGAACAACTCCTCGGCGTACAACTGCCGCTTCGTCGCCGGCACCGACCGGTTCTCCGACCACGCGCGGGGCCGGGCGATCGACGTCAACCCGGTGCAGAACCCCTATCTCACCGGCGGTGAGGTGCTGCCGCCCGCAGGGTCGACCTTCGCCGGCGTCGACCGGACCCCCGGCGCGCAGCCCGAGCCGGGGGCGGTGCGCGCGGGCGACGTGGTGGTGCGGGCCTTCACCTCGCGCGGCTGGACCTGGGGCGGCACGTGGTCGGAGCCGGACTACCAGCACTTCGCGGCGCCCGACCGGGGGTGAGCAGGCCGAGCACCGGGGCTCGGCCGATCGTCCTCCGACAGCGGGGCGGGATGCGACGAGGCCCCCGGGGGCACACCCCGGGGGCCTCGTGCACTGGTGGGCAGGGGCGGGGTCGAACCGCCGACCTTCCACTTTTCAGGCGGACGCTCGTACCAACTGAGCTACCTGCCCTCACCAGCTCCCCGGAGGGAACGCGGGAACTCTACCCGACCGGTCGGGCACGGGCCGAACCGGCTGCAGCGCCTTGCAACCCTGCCGCCGGGGCCGTGGCGCTCCTAGCGTGACGCACCCACGCCACCCAGGAGGACCCCATGACCGTCGCCCACGTCACCGGAGCCGCACGCGGCATCGGCAAGTCCATCGCGCTCCGCCTCGCCGCCGACGGCCACGACGTCGCCGTCTCCGACCTGCCCTCGATGCAGGCCGAGCTCGAGGCGACGGCCAAGGAGGTGGAGCAGGCGGGCGTGCGTGCCCTGGCGCTGCACGGCGACGTGTCCGACCACGACTCGGTGCGCGCCCTGGTGCAGGACACGGCGGCCGGCCTCGGCAGCCTCGACGTGATGGTCGCCAACGCCGGCATCGCGCAGACCAAGGCGCTGCTGGAGGTGACGCCGGAGGAGTACGACCGGGTGCACGCGGTCAACGGCCGCGGTGTCTTCCTCTGCTACACCGAGGCGGCCCGGCAGATGATCGCGCAGGGCAGCGGCGGCAAGATCATCGGCGCCGCCTCGATCGCGGCACACAAGGGCTTCGCGCTGCTGGGGGTCTACTGCTCCTCGAAGTTCGCGGTGCGCTCGCTGACGCAGAGCGCGGCCCAGGAGTGGGCCGAGCACGGCATCACGGTCAACGCCTACTGCCCCGGCATCGTCGACACCACGATGTGGGAGGAGATCGACAGCGACCTCGGGGCGATCAACCACGTCGGCAAGGGCGAGTCGATGAAGGCGATGGCGGCGGGCATCACGCTCGGGAGGGTCTCCACGGGAGAGGACGTCGCCAAGCTCGTCTCCTACCTCGCCGGCCCCGACTCCGACTACATGACGGGGCAGTCGGTGCTCATCGACGGCGGGATGCTCTTCGTCTGAGGCGGACGCCGTCAGGCGGCCGCGACGGTCTCGATCTCTACCAGCAGGTCGGGGGAGGCCAGACCGGCCACGACGAGCAGGGTGATGGCGGGACGGTGCGTCGGCAGCCCGCCCGCCGCCGCGGCCATGAAGGGCTCGAGGTGGGCGGCGTCGGTGAGGTAGATCGTCGACTTCACGATGTGGTCGATGGTCAGACCGGCGGCCTCGAGCGCGGCGCCGAGGTTGGCGATGGCGAGCTGGGCCTGGGCGGCGATGCCGTCGCCCGGCACGCCGTCGGGGCCGACGCCGACCTGGCCCGAGACGAAGACGAGGCGCTCGGCGCCGGTGACGCCCACCGCCTGGCTGTAGAAGGGGGAGGGCGGGGCGCCCGCGGGGTCGTGGGTGGTGATGGTCATGGCTGCTCCTCAGGGTTGGTGTCACGCTGGCTGGTCAGGGTGCGCAGGTGCTGGCGGATCGCCTCGCCGTGCTCGGGGGTGTCGAGCCCGGCGCGCATCAGGCCGAGCAGTCCCTCGTAGAGCAGCATCAGGCCGGGGGCGTCGCGGTCGTGCCCGAGCTCACGGGTCAGCACCGCGCGGAAGCGCTCCTCGACCAGTCCGAGCCCGCGGCGTACGCCGGCGCCGGCGACGGGGTGCCGTGAGCCGAGCTCGGTGCCGGTGTTGACCACCAGGCAGCCGTGGCCGTCGGCGTACGGCAGCTCGAAGAGCCCGAGGAAGAGCTGCTCGAGGTCCTCCAGCCGGGCCGTGGGGCCCGCGTGCGCGTCGAGGCGGGCCTCGACCACCTCGACGACGTAGGTGTCGAGGGCGGCGCGGAAGAGCGCGGCCTTGTCGCCGAAGCCGCCGTAGAGGCTGCTGGTGCTCAGGCCGGTGGCGGCGGTGAGGTCGCTGACCGAGGTCGCGGCGTAGCCCTGACGCCGGAAGACGTGCATCACGGTGCGCAGCGTCTCGTCGGGGTCGAACGCACGGGGTCGGGCCATGCGGATGATTCTGAAACGATCGTTTCAGAATGTCAAGGGTGCGTCAGCGGCGCGCGTGCCACAGCGCCGCCCGCGCGGCGTTGGCCCCCGGCGCGCCGTGCACCCCACCGCCCGGGTGGGCCGAGGAGGAGGCCAGGTAGAGACCGGGTACGCCGCTCTCCGCGCGGCCCAGGCCCGGCACCGGTCGCAGCACCAGCTGCTGCCGCAGCCGGGCGGTGCCGCCGCCGATCGACCCGCCGCGCAGGTTGCGGTCGCGCGCCTCGAGGTCGGCGGGCCCCAGGACGCGGCGGGCCACGACGCGGTCGCCGAAGCCCGGGGCGAGCCGCTCGAGCCGGGCCTGCACCTCGTCGGCCACGTGGCGGGGGTCGCCGGTCCACCCCTGCGGGACGTGCGTGTAGGCCCACATCGCCTCGGTGCCGGCGGGGGAGCGGGTCGGGTCGGCGGTGGTCATCTGGCCGGCGAGGACGAGGCCGTCCGGCCCGCTGCCCGCGGGGTCGCCCAGGTGCAGGCAGCCGGGCGCCACCTCCGGTGGCACCTCCCAGGGCACCGGGCGGTCGAGCGCCCAGTCGACCTTCACCGTCCCGGGGTCGAGCTCGAAGCGGCGCAGGCCGAGCCGGACCCGTCGCGGCACCACGGCGGGGTCGAGCAGCTCCTGGTAGAGCGCGGGGGCGAGCACGTCGGCCAGCACCTGGTCGGCCCCGAACACCTCCCGGCCCGCGCGGACGCCGCTCGCCCCCCGGGCGTCGGTGAGCACCCGGTCGACGCGGACGCCGCAGCGCAGCTCTCCGCCGGCGGCGCGCAGGCGGCGCACGAGTGCGTCGGTGAGGGCCTGGGCACCGCCGGTGGGCACGGGGAAGCCGACCCGCTGGCCGGTCATGGTCAGCAGCAGGGCGAAGGCTCCCGAGCCGAGCGCGTCGACGGGCAGGTCGGCGTGGCCGGCGTTGCCCGCGAGCAGCAGGCGGGCCGCCTGGCTGCCGAAGCGGCGTCGCACGAGGTGCGTCGCGGGACGCAGCAGGTCGGGGGCGAGCGCGGGCGTGCGGGCGAGGTCGCGCAGCGCGGCGGCGCCGCGGCGTACCGGGGGGAAGGGCGCCAGCAGCGCGTCGAGCAGCGCCGGCCCCGCGCGCTCCCACTGCCGGGTGAGCGCGAGCCACGCGTCGCCGTCGCCGGCGTGGTGGGCCTCGAGCCCCGCGGCCGTGCGCTCGGGATCGCGGTGCAGCAGGGCCCAACCGCCGTCGGGCAGCGCGTGGCCGAGCACCGCGGGGGCGTGCGCCCAGGTGAGGCCGTGGGGCTCCAGCCCGAGGTCCCGCAGCACCGGCGAGGCCGCGCCGAGGGGGTAGAAGGCGCTGAAGGTGTCGTGGACGAAGTCCGGGTGGAGGTCGGAGTCGCTGCGCACGGCACCGCCGGGGGCGGGCTGCTCCTCGAGCACGAGCACCGAGCGACCGGCGTCGGCCATCAGGTTGGCGGCGACCAGGCCGTTGGGTCCGGCACCGACCACCACGACGTCGTGGCTCTCGGTCATCGCGGACGCGGGTCCCGTCGCTCGGCGAGGTAGGACAGCCGGCGCAGGGCCTCGACGTTGCGCCAGCGGATGCCGGGGTCGCGCAGCAGGCGCGGCA
>JBQGFI010000052.1:0-3177 GCA_052040065.1 Marmoricola sp. | reverse complement strand
AGCACCAGGCCGAGCACCACGAAGACCAGCAGGTAGGTGTTGAGGCTGCTGATGACCGACAGGAACGGCTTGTCGAGCAGCTCGAGGACCAGCCACAGCAGCGCCAGCAGGCCGACGAAGGCGGGCAGGACCGGGCTGCGCTCGAGGTACTCCCCAGGCCGGGTCCGAGGCGGGGGCGGCGGCACCGAGTCGTCGAGGTCGATGTCGAGGTCGGCGGCGGTCTTAACGGCCGCGCCCTGCGGAGCCGAGTACCACGCCACCACCACGGTCAGCACGATCAGAACCGCGGCCATGAGCAGCGACTGCCAGGTCAGGATCGTCTCGCCGAAGTCGAGCACGCCCGTGATCTCGAGCAGCTCCGGAGGCAACGACTCCGGCGTCGCCTGCAGCTGGGCCGCGCTCGAGGAGAGCCCGAGCGCCCAGACCGCACCCAGGCCCATGTACGCCGCCGCGCCCAGCGCGCGGTAGTCGGCGCGGAGGTCGGGACGGCGTGCGATCGCCCGCGCCAGCAGGCCAGCGAAGACCAGGCTCAGGCCCCAGTTGAGCATCGAGACCAGGCAGCTGAGCAGCGCGACGAAGGCGACGGCGTTGCGCGGCGTGCTCGGCACCAGCGCGATCCGCGCGATCAGCCGGGCCACGGGCGGGGAGGTGGCGACGACGTACCCGGTCAGCACCACCATCGCCATCTGGAGGGTGAACTCGGTGAGGTCCCAGAAGCCGCCGCCGAAGGCCTCGGCCACGGCGACCGGCGAGCTGCCGTTGAGCAGCGCGGCCAAGACGACCACCAGGACGCCGACCAGCGCGAAGACGTAGGCGTCGGGGAACCAGCGCTCGGTCCAGCCGGCGATCCGTTGGGCGAAGCGGGCGAGCCCGCGCTCGCGGGTCTCCTCGGTGGCGGCTGCGGACATGGGACCTCCCGAGTCGGTCTGCGTGCGGGCCGCGGACCAACGTAGGGGAGATCACCCCTGGCGGCTACCCGTCAGCCACGAGCGGAGCCGCAGCCGCTCCGGGCCTGCGCCCAGGGCGGCCTGCCAAGGCCGTGGTGGCGCGAGAGCACGAACCACAGCACCCCCGCGAGGATCACCAGCGGCAGGTGCGCGAGCACGAGCAGCGCCAGCACCACGCCCAGCACCACCTGCACGGGCGGCGGCAGCCCACGCCACACCTGCCGCGCCCGGGTGCGGTGGTCGGCCGCGGCGGTCGGCACCGGCCCGGCCGCCAGCGGCCCCCGCCAGGACGGGCCCCCGGTCGCCTCGACGACCGGCGACCCGTGCGGCAGGTCGGCGAAGAGCGGGCGCAGGTCGCTGGCGGTGCGGGCGCTCCAGGCGGCGTCGCTCCGCTCGTCGTACTCCTCCTTGCTGAGCCTGCCCAGGGCGAAGTGCTCACCCAGGGCGGCCAGCGCGGACTCTCGCTCGGCGGTGCCGATCCGCTGCTCGCTCATGGCACTACCGGGCCGCGGTGTCGTCGATCTCGGGCCCCTGGTCCTCGGAGCCGTCGTCCAGCGCGTCGTCGGGACCCTCGTCGGGGTCCGGACCGTCGGCCAGCAGGCCGTAGAGCCGACGGCGGGTGTCGGAGAGGATCGCGATCGCCTTCTCCATCTGGTCGGGCGTACCGGTGGTGGCCACCTGCACGATGGCGCCGACGGTCTGGCCGATCACCTGGCGCAGGTTGAGCGCCTCCTCGTCGTCGACGCGGTCCTCGAAGGGTCGCCACAGCGCCGCCAGCTCGGCGGCGTGCTCGCGGACGTGCGCCCGGCCCTCGGCGGTGAGCTGCAGCGCCTTGCGCCCGGTGGGGGCGTCCTCGACCAGGCCCTCGTCCTCGAGCTGCTGGATGGTCGGGTAGACCGAGCCGGGGCTCGGCTTCCACTGGCCGCCCGTGCGCTCGGCGATCTGCTGGATCACCTGGTAGCCGTTGACCGGCTCGTCACTGCTGCCCAGCACGTCGAGGATGGCCGAGCGGACGTCGCCGCGGCGCACCTTCGGTCGCCCCGTCCCGCCGTGCCGGCCGCGCCGGCCGCCCAGGTCGGGGCCGAACATCTGGGTGAGCCACGGCGGCGGACCGGCAGGCCCGCCCCAGGCACCCCAGCCGCCCCAGTCGTTGCGGTCGCCGGGGCGACCGGGTCCACGGCGACCGCCGTGCTGCCGCCGGTGCGGCTCGTTGTCGTTCCACATGCCGTACACGTCGCTCTCCTCGCGCTCGCGTCGCGGGATCCACCACCGCGACAGGTCTCGATGTATTGACGATATAGCGCGATGGTGCGGTGCACAAGGGGCCGCCGGCCAACGCCCGGCGGGCCACCGGTCTCGCTGCCTGAGACAGATGTCGGCGGATCGCCGCCGACCTCCTGGTGAGCGTCGTCACCGCCCAAATGCCACGATTCCCGGACCAAGTCCATGGCTACGGGCGATCTACTCGGCGGTAGGGCGCGGCCACCCTCCAGCCGCTGAGACGACGACCCATCCGTACACCCGGCCGCCCGCGAACCTCGACACATGCGCCTTCCCCCGCAGTCCCGTGTCCCGCCCGACGACCAGGCGAGCCCCCTCACCTCGGCACCGCGCCACCTCGTGGTCATCCCGACCTACGACGAGATCGACAACCTCGCCCCCGTCGTTGCCCGGACCCTCGCGGTCGACGACGCGCTGCACGTGCTCGTCGTCGACGACGCGAGCCCCGACGGCACCGGCGACCTCGCCGACCGGCTCGCCGCGCGGTCGGAGCGGGTGCACGTGCTGCACCGCACCGGCAAGGACGGGCTGGGCGCGGCGTACCTCGCCGGCTTCGCCTGGGCCCTCGAGCGCGACTACGACGCCGTGACCGAGATGGACGCCGACGGCTCGCACCGGCCCGAGCAGCTCCCCCGCCTCCACGACGCCCTCGCGGGCGCCGACCTCGTGCTCGGCTCGCGCTGGGTGCCCGGGGGTGGCGTCGAGAACTGGCCGAGGCGCCGTGAGCTGCTCTCGCGCGGCGGCAACTGGTACGTCCGCCGGGCCCTCGGCCTGCACCTCGCCGACGCCACCGGCGGCTTCCGCACCTTCCGCAGCTCGGCGCTGCGCTCGCTGGACCTCGCCGACGTGCAGTCGCAGGGCTACTGTTTCCAGGTGGACCTGGCCCGGCGGGCGGTGCGCTCGGGACTCGTGGTCCGCGAGGTCCCCATCGACTTCGTCGACCGCGAGC
>JBQGFI010000051.1:0-2361 GCA_052040065.1 Marmoricola sp. | reverse complement strand
AGCACCTGCTCGACGCGGAACTGCGCCACGTCGGTGGCCAGACCCGCCCGCTCGAGCCGGCGGCGGATCGACGTCGCACCACCCAGCACGCGCTCGACGCCGCGACCCGCGGCGGCGAGCGACGGGCCGAAGACCGCGGCGAAGGCGTTGCCGGGCCGCACGGGCGGCGGCAGCGTGGTGGGGCGCGGCAGGTCGCGGAGGTAGGGCAGCACCCGCACCTCGATCGGCGTGCGCCGCGCGTCGAGCACGGCGAGGGCCACCAGCAGCAGCCCCACGCCGAGCCCGAGCCCGAGCAGCCCGCCGACCACGGTGCTCACGCCAGGATCCTGCGCTCGGTCGGCAGCCGTCCGATCCGGACCATCGCCCGGTAGGCGACGGCGCACAGCGCCGCCCCGCAGCCGAGCACCACGACGCCCGCGGGGGTGGCGTAGCGCTGGATCACCTCGGGCTGGAAGCAGAGCATCAGCAGCACCAGCCACGGCGCGGCCACGGCGAGGCGGGCGCCGTTGACGGTCCACGCCTGCCGCGACTGCAGCTCGGCGCGGGTGCGTGCGTCGTCGCGCAGGTAGCCCGAGAGCGTCCGCAGCAGCCGTCCGAGGTCGCCGCCGCCGACCTCTCGGGCCACACGGAGGCTCTCCACCACCCGGTCGCCGACCGGGTCGGCGAGCCGCTCCTTGAGCCGGTCGAGGGCGTCGGAGAAGCGTCCGCCGGACTGGTAGTCGACCGAGAAGTCGTGGAAGGCCGGCCGCAGCGGCTCCGGTCCTCGCTCCGCGAGCCCCGCCCGGGCTTCCGGCAGCGACATCCCCGCACGCACCGCCGAGGCGAGGTTGTCGACCGCCTCGGGCCACACCTCGGCCAGCTCGCGGAGCCGTCGCTCCGCCCGGCCGCGCAGCAGCGCGACGGGGAGGTAGCCGCCCATGACCCCGAAGACCAGCGCGACCGGCGGCGTCCGGGACGCGAGCAGCACCACCGTGGCCGACGCCGTCGCGGTGACCGCGCAGACGGCGAGGAAGGCACCCGGCCGGACGTCGGGAAGCCCGGCGCCCACGAGCAGCGGTCGCAGTCGTGGAGCACGCCGTCGACCGGGCGCCTCGGTCACGACCGGGGCGGGCCAGGTGGACGACCAGACCAGCAGCAGTCCGAGACCGAGGACGAGGCCGAGGAGCGCACCCATCACTCGCTCCCGGTGGTGGGGTCGTGCAGCAGCCGGTGCACGTCGACGCCGGCGCGCGCGAAGGAGTCCAGGCGGCCGGGCATCCCGCCCGTCGGCCGCAGCTCGCCGTCGGTCGTGACGAAGACCGGCTCGGTCTCGACGACGTCGTGCTCCACCCGTCCGGGCACCGCGACGATCTCGCGGACCCGCCGGGTGCCCGCGGTGTCGATCCCGAGGTGCACCACGAGGTCGACCGAGCTGGCCACCGTGGGCACCACGAACCGGGAGGAGATGTTCTCCCCCGCCAGCAGCGGCAGCGTGCAGAGCTTGACCAGCGCCTCCCGTGCGCTGTTGGCGTGCAGGGTCGCCATGCCGGGGTGGCCGGAGTTGAGCGCGAGCAGCAGGTCGAGGCTCTCGGGCCCGCGCACCTCCCCCACGATCACGCGGGTCGGGCGCATCCGCAGGGACTCCCGCACCAGGTCGCGCAGCGTCACCTCACCGGTGCCCTCCAGACCCACCTGCCGGGTCTGCAGCTGCACGTGGTCGGGGTGCACGAAGTTGAGCTCGGCGACCTCCTCGGCCGAGACCACCCGCTCCCCGCCCGGGATCGCCGCCGCGAGGCAGTTGAGCATCGTGGTCTTGCCGGCCTGGGTCGAGCCGGCGACCAGGATGTTCTGCCCCGCCAGGACCGCCGCTTCGAGGAAGCGCGCGGCCTGCGCGGTGAGGGAGCCCAGTGCCACGAGGTCGGTCAGACGCGCGGCGCGCAGCACGAACTTGCGCAGGTTGACCGCGGCGAAGTCGCGGCTGATCCCCTCCAGCACGACGTGCAGCCGGTGACCCTGCGGCAGCATCGCGTCGACGAAGGGCTGGCTCACGTCGATGCGGCGTCCGCTCGACTTGAGCATCCGCTCGACCAGCTCCTGCACCTCCGTCGGTGTGAGCACGACGTTGGTCAGCTCGTGGCGGCCGGCGCGCGCGACGAAGACGCGGTGGGGCTGGTTGATCCAGATCTCCTCGACCGTGGGGTCGTCCAGGAGGCGCTGCAGCGGACCGAAGCCGGAGACCCGCGCGACCAGCTCGGACACGGCGTCGTCGGCGTCGGGCACGGGGGCCACCACCCCGGTCAGGCTGCGCTGGTCGTGCGCGGCGACCACCTGCTCGGCGATGCGCCGCACGCGCGCGGCGTCGACCTGGGGATCGACGCCGTC
>JBQGFI010000050.1:0-11075 GCA_052040065.1 Marmoricola sp. | reverse complement strand
GTCGGTGAAGGTGTGCCCCTCGCCGAGCGCGGCGGTGGCCACCAGGCGGGCCTCCCCGGCGAGCGTGCCGCCGACGAAGAGCCCCTGCAGCCGGGTCCCGCCCGAGGGCGCGGTGGCGGTGCCGACGACCGGCCAGGTGGGGACCTCGCGCCCCAGCCGCTGCAGCACGTGCTCGGCCGCGGCGGTCAGGTCGGGCTGGCCGGGACCGAGCAGCGCCAGCTCGACGGGGGTGCCCAGCCCGGCGGCGTACTCCTCGATCTCGGCGGCGACGTCGTCGGCCGGTGGCTTGGAGACCAGCACGACCAGCTCGACCTCCGGGTCGGCGTCGAGCCGGCGCAGCGCCTCGCGGGTGGCGAGGCCGCGGACCTCGGCGGAGAGGTCGCGGCCGCCGACGCCGAGCGCGGAGGAGACCCCGACGCCCGCGTGGTCGAGCAGCGCGAGCAGCTGCTGGCACCCGGTGCCGGAGGCGGCGACGATGCCGACGGGGCCGGGGGAGACGGTGTTGGCGAAGCCGAGCCCGAGGCCACCGACGACGGCGGTGCCGCAGTCGGGGCCCATCACGAGCACGCCGCGCTCGGCGGCCGCGCGCTTGAGCGCGACCTCCTGCTCGACCGGCACGTTGTCGCTGAAGACCATGACGTCGCAGCCCGCGTCGACGGCGTCCATGGCCTCGACCAGGGCGCTCGGGCCGGGCACGGAGACCAGCGCGACCGCGTCGGGCGTACGCCGCAGCGCGCTGCCGGTGGTGCGGGCGGCCGCCACCTCGGTGGTGCCCTCCTCGCGGCGGCCGGCCTCGCGCAGGGCGGCGTCGACCCCGGCCAGGGCGGCGTCGAGCGACCCGCCCTCCTCGAGCCGCAGCGCCACGACCAGGTCGTTGGCCCCGGCGGCGGCGGGCACCTCGAAGCCCATCTGCTCGAGCACCTCGACGTTGAGCGGCGTGGCCATCGCGACCTGGGCGGCGACGACGCCGTCGAGCCCCTGCACGCTCCGGCTCACCTGCAGCAGCGTCACGGAGTCGGCGTAGGCGCCGGGCCGCAGCTCGACGTGGGTGGTCGTGGGCGGCGCGGACGTGGGGGTGCTCATGCGGCTCCTTCGGCGGGGGCGGACGGGTCGAGGTGGGCCAGCGCGAGGCGGGCGCCGGCGAGCAGGCCGCGGCCCGAGGAGTGGCCGACGGCGCCCAGGGTGGCGGCGGCCGCCTGCTCCTCCGCGGTGCCGCGGGCGGCGAGCCAGGCGGCGAACTGCGGCAGCACCTCCCCGTGGGTGGCGCACTCCAGCAGCGTGGCCGAGAGCAGCGTGGTGCGGTGCGACTGCGCGCGGACGGCGTCGTCGACCTCGGGGGTCGCCAGCCCGGCGGCGCGGTGGACGGCGAGCCAGCCGCACAGCACGTCGTCGTCGTACGGCGTGAGGCCGTCGCCGCGCCCGACCGTGCGCACCTCGTCGGGCGCCGGGGCCGGGCGCGTGGCCGCGACCCGCAGCCGGGGCACGCGCACGTCGACCAGCCGACCGACGAGCACCGGCTCGCCGTCGACGTGCAGCCGTCCGCCGACCAGGGCGGCCTCGCCGACCTCGACCCGCGAGAGCTCGGAGCGCAGGCCGCACGGCACGGGCACGGCGTGGCGCCCGAGCAGACCGACGCAGCGGCCGCCCAGCTCCACGTACGCCGCGTCGGCGCCGCGGTGCAGCACGCGGAGCACGCCGTCGGGTGCCGAGCGCAGCCAGGAGCGCACGCGTGGCGGTGCGCTCACGGGGATCACCCGGTCGACGGTAGCCGCGGCGACGGTGCCAGGGTGATGTGAGAACCTCATCAAAGATCCACCCGGAGAGGCGCAAGACTTGATAGACGACGGCCCGGCCCTGTCCCGCTCGGCCCCGACGGAGCTCGCGCGCGTCGACGCGCTGCACACCGGCCTGACCCAGATCGTGCTCGAGGGTGGCGACCTCGCCGGCATCGCGGCCGAGGTGGGCCGCGCCCTCGGCGTCGGTGTCGCCTTCACCTCCTCCGACGGTCGCGAGCGCGCCTCGGCGCTGCCCGACGACATGCGGGCGGCGCTGGCCGAGCGCGACCTCGTCGACCCGACCGGTCGGCTGCGGGTGGAGCGGATGGACCCCCGCGGCGCCCCCGTGGGCGACGGCGAGGCCCGGGCGCTGCGGGTGGCCGCCGGTGGCGCCGACCTGGCCCGGCTGGTCTGCCTGCGCCGCGACGACCGGCTCTCTTCCGACGACGTGCACGCCCTGGAGCGCGCCGCCGCCGTCGCGGCGCTGCTGATCACCCGCGAGGAGGCCGTCACCGCGGTCGAGAACAAGTACCAGGGCGACTTCCTGCGCGACCTGCTGCTGCGCCGTGCCACCGACCCGGCGTACGTCGCGGAGCACGCCACCACCTTCGGCTGGCGGCTCGAGCGGCCGGTGGTGGTCGTGGTGGCCGAGCTCGACCCCGACCCGGAGGGTGCCGGCTCCAGCACCCAGTGGCGTCACTGGCAGGAGCGCTTCTCCTCGGCGTGGCGGCAGGTGAGCCGGGGCCTGGGCGACGGCATCCCCACCGTCGACTTCTCCTCCGAGGTCGTGACCCTGCTCCCGGTCCCCGAGGACGACGCGTCGCCCCCGGGTCACGACGTGGTGCGCCGTGCCGTCACGGCGGTGGCGGGCGACCGCGGGGGCGGTCGCCGGTCCTTCTCGGTGGGCGTGAGCCGGGTCGCGTCCGGCATCGAGGACCTGCCCGAGGCCTACGCCCACGCCCGGCGTGCGGTCGAGGTGGGGCGCCGCGTGGGCGGGCCCGGCTCCACGACCTTCTTCGACCAGCTCGGGCTGCACCGGCTGGTCGCGCTGGTGCCCGACGTCGAGGAGGTACGCCGCTTCGTCGCCGACGTGCTCGGGCCGCTCGAGGAGCCCACCGAGGAGGCGGCCGACCTGCGCGAGAGCCTGCAGCTGCTGCTCGACACCAACTTCAACGTCGCGGAGGCCGCGCGGCTGCAGTTCTTCCACTACAACACGATGCGCTACCGGGTCGCCAAGCTCGAGCGGCTGCTGGGGCCGCTCTCGACGGACCCGCACCTGCGGCTCGACGT
This sequence comes from Marmoricola sp., assembly GCA_052040065.1. Classification (GTDB taxonomy): domain Bacteria; phylum Actinomycetota; class Actinomycetes; order Propionibacteriales; family Nocardioidaceae; genus Marmoricola. The sequence goes on along the minus strand of JBQGFI010000050.1, from coordinate 8,010 downwards.
CGCGGTGGCCCTGCAGGTGCGCAAGCTGCGCGAGTGAGGGTCACCACCAGCGTCGCTGCTCCACAAGTTGCCATCTCGGTGGCAACCTCTTCGGCACAGATGGCCGTCGCAGCGAGTGGCCCGGGTCACTAACTTCGTGCAGACGGCTCGGGACCGACCGACGGCGAAAGGCACGATGGCGATGTCGATGTTCAAGTGGGACGTGGTGGATCCCGCCCCTGGCGAGGCGGTCGCGCCGCACCAGCGGCTCGCGTGGGGCAAGACCATCGGTCTGGGCGCCCAGCACGTGGTGGCGATGTTCGGTGCCACCTTCGTCTTCCCGCTGGTGATGGGGCTCGACCCCAACCTGGCGATCATGTTCTCCGGCATCTGCACGATCCTGTTCCTGCTGGTGTGCAGCAACAAGGTCCCGAGCTACCTCGGCACCTCCGCCTCCTTCGTGGGCGGCGTCTTCGCGATCCGCGCCGCGGGCGGTGACTCCTCCGACGTCACCGGCGCGATCCTGGTGGCCGGTCTCGTGCTGCTCGGGGTCGGCGTGCTGGTGCACTTCGCGGGCCCACGCCTCGTCAACGCCGTGCTCCCGCCGGCCGTCACCGGCGCGGTCGTCATGCTGATCGGCTTCAACCTCGCGCCCGTGGTGGCGCAGACCTACTGGCCGCAGGACCAGTGGGTGGCACTGCTGACCGCCACCTTCATGGTGGTCGCGGCCGTGCTGCTGCCGGGCTTCTGGTCGCGCATCGCGGTCTTCCTCGCCCTGATCTTCGGCTACCTCGTCTCGTGGCTCTTCGACGGCGTCCTCGGCCAGATCACCTCGGTGCTGCCGGGTCAGAACCTCGACGAGAACGGCGTGGCCCAGGCCTTCGCCCACGACCGGGTCTCGTGGGCCGCGGTCGGCGACGCGAGCTGGATCGGCCTCCCGAGCGGCACCCTGGCCGACGGCGTCAGCGTCGTGCACGGCCCGAGCTTCTCGCTCACCTTCGTGCTGCTGGTGCTGCCCGGCGTGATCGCGCTGATCGCGGAGAACGCCGGCCACGTCAAGGCCGTCGCCGAGATGACCGAGCAGGACCTCGACCCCTACATGGGCCGTGCGCTGGGCGCCGACGGCGCCGCGACCGCGCTCGCCAGCCTCTTCGGTGGCTCGCCGACCACGACGTACGCCGAGACCATCGGCGTCATGAGCGCCACCAAGGTCTACTCGACCGCGGCCTACTACGCCGCGGCGGCCGTCGCGATCGTGCTCGGTCTCTGCCCGAAGTTCGGCGCGATCGTCAACGCGACCCCTGGCGGCGTCCTCGGCGGGATCACCGTGGTGCTCTACGGGATGATCGGTCTGGTGGGGGCCAAGATCTGGGTCGACAACCGCGTCGACTTCGCCGACCCCGTCAACATCGTGGGTCTGGCCGCCGGCATCATCATCGGCGTCGGCAACGTGACGCTCGTGGTGACCGACGACTTCCAGCTGGCCGGCATCGCCTTCGGCACCATCGTCGTCATCGTCTACTACCACCTGGTGGCCGGCCGTCGCAGCCGCACCTCCGGCGAGGTGACCAGAGCGCTGTGAAGCCCGCACCCTTCGACCACGTCCGGGCCTCGTCGGTCGCCGAGGCGGTCTCCGCCCTGGCCGGCGACCCCGGCGCGAAGGTGCTCGCCGGCGGCCAGAGCCTGGTCCCGCTGCTCTCCATGCGGCTGGCCGCGCCCCCGCTGCTCGTCGACATCAACGAGGTGCCCGGCCTCGCCGGCATCTCCTTCGAGGAGGGCGGCGTCCGGGTCGGGGCGCTCGCCCGTCACGCCGCCGTGCTCGCCTCCGACGACGTGCGCCGCGTGCAGCCGCTGGTGAGCCTGGCGCTGGCCCACGTGGCCCACGCGACCATCCGCAACCGCGGCACCACCGTCGGCTCGCTGGTGCACGCCGACGCGGCGGCCGAGATGCCGGTCGTGCTGCGCCTGCTCGGCGGCTCGGTCGAGGTCGAGGGCAGCGCCGGCCGCCGCACGATCGCGGCCGACGACCTCTACCTCGGCCCGCTGGAGAGCTCGCTGGCCCACGACGAGGTCGCCGTCTCGGCGCTCTTCCCCGCCCTGCCGGCGGGGGCGGGCGTCGCCTTCGACGAGATCGCCCGCCGCCACGGCGACTACGCCATGGCCGGGGCGGCCGCCCTGGTCGACGGCGACTCGGTGCGGGTCGGCTACCTCTCGGTCAGCGACGTGCCCACCGTGGTCGACCTCAGCGGCGTCCCCGACGAGGGGCTGGGCGAGGCGGCGCTGGCGCACCTCGAGCCGATGGACGACATCCACGCCACCGCGGCCTACCGCGCCCAGCTGGTGCGCGTCCTCACCGCGCGGGTGGTCGCGGCCGCCCGTACCCACGCCCAGGCCCAGGAGGCGCGATGACCGAGCAGCTCCACGAGATCCGGCTGACCGTCAACGGCGCGGCGCACGAGCTGCGGGTGCCCGCCCGACGGCTGCTCTCCGACGCGCTGCGCCACGACCTCGGGCTCACCGGCACCCACGTCGGCTGCGAGCACGGCGTCTGCGGCGCCTGCACCGTCCTGCTCGACGGCGCGCCCACCCGGGCCTGCCTGGTCCTCGCGGTCACGGCCGCCGACCACGAGATCACCACCGTCGAGGGGCTCACCGAGCCCGACGGGTCGCTCGGCCCGGTGCAGCAGGCCTTCGCGGAGTGCCACGGGCTGCAGTGCGGCTTCTGCACGCCCGGCTTCCTCACCACGATCCACGCCGGCCTGCGCGACAACCCCGCACCGACGCACGAGGAGGCCCGTGAGATGGTCGCCGGCAACCTGTGTCGCTGCACCGGCTACCAGAACATCGTCAAGGCCGTCGAGCGGGCAGCGGTCCTCCGGCAGGGCCAGGAGCCGGCGGGTCGGGGCGCCGCGGGGGAGCGGTCGTGACGACCAGGCTGATGGGCCAGCCGGTCCAGCGGGTCGAGGACCAGCGCTTCCTGCGCGGGCTCGGCCGCTACGTCGACGACGTCGACACCGGTCCCGGCACGCTGCACGCCGCGGTGCTGCGCAGCCCGCACGCCCACGCGCGCATCCTCGACATCGACGTGGAGGCGGTGCTCGACCTCGACGGCGTGCACGCCGTCTACACCCACGACGACCTCACCGGCCCCATGGCCGAGCCGCTGCCCCTGCTGATCCCGCACCCGGCGCTGACCCACGGCCGCACGCAGCACGCCCTGGCCAAGGACGAGGTCAACTACGTCGGCGAGGCGATCGCCTTCGTGGTGGCCGACGACCGCTACGTCGCCGAGGACGCCGTGGCCCGCATCGTCGTGACCTACGAGGTGCTGCCGCCCGTGGTCGGCATCGACGCCGCGCGCGCGGGGGAGCGGCGGGTGCACGACGACGTGCCCGGCAACCTCGCGGCCCGGCTGGAGCAGGAGGTCGGTGACGCCCGCGCCGCGATCGCGGCGGCGCCGCACCGGCTCGAGCTCGACCTCACCATCGAGCGCAGCGCCTGCATGCCGATGGAGGGCCGCGGCACGGTCGCGCGCTGGGAGCCCGACCTCGACCGGCTGCAGCTGTGGACCTCCACGCAGACCTCCACCGGCGTCCGCGCCGCCGTCGCGGTCAAGCTCGGCCTCGACCTCGGTCAGGTCGACGTGATCACCCCCGACGTCGGCGGCGGCTTCGGCGTCAAGGTGGTGCACCCGTGGCCCGAGGAGCTCCTGGTGCCGTACGCCGCCCGCGCGCTCGGCCGCCCGGTCAAGTTCGTCGAGGACCGCCGCGAGCACTTCATCTCCTCCGCGCACGAGCGGGGCCAGGTGCAGCACGTCGAGGTCGGCTTCGACGACGACGGCCGCGTGCTCGGGCTCGACGTGGAGTTCTGGCACGACAACGGCGCCTACACGCCGTACGGCCTGATCGTCCCGATCATCACCTCCACGCAGCTGCTCGGGCCCTACAAGCCCGGCGCCTACCGCGTGGTCTTCGAGTCGCTCTACACCAACACCGTCATCGTCACCCCCTACCGCGGCGCGGGCCGGCCGCAGGGCTGCTACGCCATGGAGCGCACGATGGACGCCGTCGCGGCGTACCTCGGCAAGGACCGCACCGAGGTGCGGGCGGCCAACTTCATCCAGCCCGACGAGTTCCCCTACGACCACGGCCTGGTCTTCCAGGACGGCCGCGAGCTGCAGTACGACTCCGGCGACTACCCGGCGTCGCTCGACAAGCTCAAGGCGCTGGTCGGGTGGGACGACTTCCCGGCCTACCAGCGCGAGATGGCCGCGCAGGGCCGCCGGGTCGGCATCGGGCTGGCCTGCTACGTCGAGGGCACCGGCGTCGGCCCCTACGAGGGCGCGCACGTGCACGTCGAGACCAGCGGCAAGGTCAAGGTCGCCACCGGTCTCACCACGCAGGGCCAGGGCCACGCCACCGTCTTCGCCCAGCTGGTCGCCGACGAGCTGGGCGTGCGCTTCGAGGACGTCGAGGTGGTCACCGGCGACACCCGGCGGATGCCGTACGCCGTGGGCACCTACGCCTCGCGCGCCGCGGTGATGAGCGGCTCGGCGGTGCACCTGGCGGCGAAGCGGGCCAAGGAGAAGGCGCTGAAGATCGCGGCCGACGCCCTGGAGGCCGACCCCGCCGACCTGCAGATCGTCGACGGCGTGGTCTCGGTCAAGGGCGCCCCCGACTCCTCGATCGACCTCGGCACCGTCTCGGTGCTCTCCAACCCGCTGCGCTACGCCTTCGACGAGGCCTCGAAGGCGGCCACGCAGTTCTCCGTCGGCGACACCAGCCAGCCCCCGGTGCCCGAGGACGAGGAGCCCGGCCTGGAGGGCAAGGACTTCTACTCGCCGCCGCGCGCCACCTTCGCCTCCGGCATGCACGCGGTGATCGTGGAGACCGACCCGGAGACCGCCGAGGTCACGATCCTGAAGTACGCCGTGGTGCACGACTGCGGCCACCTGATCAACCCGATGATCGTCGAGGGCCAGATCCACGGCGGCGTCGCGCAGGGCATCGGCGGCGCGCTCTACGAGCGGATGGCCTACGACGAGTCGGGCCAGCTGCTCAACGCCTCCTTCATGGACTTCCTGATGCCCTACGTCACCGAGATCCCCGACGGCATCGACATCGACCACCTCGAGACGCCCTCGCCGCTCAACCCGCTCGGCATCAAGGGCGCCGGCGAGGCCGGCGTGATCCCGGCGGCGGCGGTCTTCGCCGCGGCGATCGAGGACGCCGAGGGCATCGACATCCGCGCGATGCCGATCTCGCCCTCCGACCTGCACACCCTGCGACTCTCCCAGGAGCCCCCCCGATGAAGATCTCCGGCAGCAACGTCGTCGCCCACCCCGTCGACGCCGTCTGGGACGCGCTGCTCGACCCCCGCGTCCTGGTCGCGACCATCCCGGGCTGCGAGCGGCTCGAGACCACCGGCCCCGACGCGTACGCGATGACGGTGACCGCCGGCGTCGCCGCGATCAAGGGCACCTACGCCGGCTCCTGCGCGCTCTCGGACCTGCGCGAGCACGAGTCGCGGGTGATGCGGCTCAGCGGGGCCGGCGCGCCCGGCACCATCGACGCCGCGGTCGACGTCTCCTTCGAGGACCTCGGCGCCGAGGGCACCCGGATCAGCTACGAGGCCGACGCCACCGTCGGCGGCATGGTCGGCGGCGTCGGCCAGCGGATGCTCGCCGCGGTCTCCAAGCGGATGGCCGCGGAGTTCTTCGGCAACGTCGCCGGCGCGATCGGCGCGCCCGAGCAGCTCGACCCCGTCGTGGAGGTGACCGTCACCGACCCCGGGGGCGCCGCCCGCCCCGAGGTCTTCACCGCCCCGTCCGTCGCGGCGGCGTCCGGGGCCGGCGGGGTGTCGCAGGACTTCTACCGCGGGGTGGGCGTCGGTGCCGGGCTGGTGCTGCTCGGCGTCGTCGCCGGCGCCGTCCTGGGCCGTCGGCGATGACGCTCTCGGTCGACTCGACCGCCCGCGAGCAGGCCGCCGCCGTACGCCGTCGCGAGATCTCGTCGCGCGAGCTCGTCGACCTCCACCTCGCCCGCATCGCCGAGCGCAACCCGCAGCTCAACGCGATCGTCTCCCTCGACGAGGAGCGCGCCCGGGCGGGCGCCGCGGCGGCGGACGAGAGGCTCGCCTCCGGCGCCGACGTCGGTCCGCTGCACGGCCTGCCCTTCGCCTTCAAGGACACCCACGAGGTTGCGGGCTGGCGCACGACGTACGGCTCGCCGCTGCGGGTCGACCACGTGCCCGAGCGCGACGAGCTGATCGTCGAGCGGGTGCGCCGCGCCGGCGTGGTGGTCGTGGGGCGCACCAACGTGCCGGAGTTCGCGGCCGGCTCGCACACCTTCAACACCGTCTTCGGCACCACCCTCAACCCGGTCGACCCGACCCGCTCGGCGGGCGGCTCGTCGGGCGGGGCGGCCTGCGCGCTGGCCTCGGGCATGGTCCCGCTCGCCGACGGCTCCGACATGGGTGGCTCGCTGCGCAACCCGGCGTCGTTCTGCGGCGTGGTCGGGCTGCGGCCGTCGCTGGGCCGGGTGCCCGAGTGGCCGCTGTACAACCAGTGGGAGTCGACCTCGGTCGGCGGACCGATGGCGCGCAACGTGGGCGACCTCGCGCTGCTGCTCTCGGTGATGGCCGGCCCCGACCCACGGGCGCCGCTCGCCCTCGGCGACCCGGGCGCGCTCTTCGCCCCGCCGCTGCGGGGCAGTCTCGACGGCGTCCGGGTGGCGGTCGCGCCCACGCTCGGCGGCGCCCTCCAGGTCGACGACGAGGTGGCCGGGATCGTCGGCTCCGCGGGACCGGTGCTCGCCGGGGCCGGGGCGGTCGTCTCCGACGCGCACCCCTCGCTGCCGGAGGCCGACGACACCTTCCGCACGCTGCGCGCCTGGCACTTCCAGGCCAAGCTCGGCCCACTGCTGGAGGCGCACCCCGACGCCTTCAAGGCCTCGCTCGCCGACAACATCCGCGCCGGCGCCGACCTCACCGGCGCCGACGTCGCCCGCGGCTACGCCCAGCGCACGGCCCTGTCGGAGCGGATGCGCGAGTTCTTCGCCGACCACGACGTGCTGGTGCTGCCCGCCTCGCAGGTGCCGCCCTTCCCGGCCGACCAGGAGTTCCCGACCGAGATCAACGGCGAGCCGATGGCGTCGTACCTGGACTGGATGCGCGCGGCGTACGTCATCACCGTCACCGGCTGCCCGGCCATCTCGGTGCCCTTCGGCCACACCCGCGACGGCCTCCCCGTCGGCCTGCAGCTCGTCGCCCCCCACGGCCACGACCGCCGCCTGCTGGAGGTCGCCGCCGCCGTGGAGGCGCTGGTCGGCTGAGGGCAACGCCGCACCTGGCAGAAGTTGGTGCGCGTACGCCGCTCCCTCGGCAAGGTTCGCCGTGGACCGCCGGCGCGCGCGTCGGTTGAATCGTCGTCGTGACCCAGCGCATCAGGATCGGCATCGACACGGGCGGCACCTTCACCGACGTGGTGGCCTTCGACGAGACGTCGGGGGAGTTCGTCACCACCAAGACGCCCTCGACCCCCAGCAACCCGGCCGACGGCTTCCTCGCCGGCATCGACAAGGTGCTCGGGCTGCTCGGTGCCGACGGCTCGGCGATCGAGGCGGTCAGCCACGGGACCACCGTCGCCACCAACCAGCTGCTCGAGGGCAAGGTCGACCGGCTCGGCTTCGTCACCAACACCGGCTACGAGGCGATGCTCGAGATCGCGCGGCAGTCGGTGCCCGACGGCTACGGCAACTCCTACTTCTGGGTCAAGCCGTCGCGCATCGTGCCCCGCGACCTGGTCCGGGGTGTCGAGGGACGCCTGGCGGTCGACGGCAGCGAGGTGCGGCCCTTCGACGAGGCCGGCGCCCGCGAGGTGGCGCGGTGGTACCGCGCGCAGGGGATCACGACGCTCGGCGTCTGCTTCCTGCACGCCTACGCCAACCCCGAGCACGAGGAGCGGATGCGCGCCGTGCTCGCCGAGGAGCACCCCGACGCCGTGGTCTCGCTCTCCAGCCAGGTGCTGCGGGA
>JBQGFI010000049.1:0-4559 GCA_052040065.1 Marmoricola sp. | reverse complement strand
ATCTCCGACAACCGCGAGCCCTACCTGCAGCAGGGCCGCGTCGACCTGGTGCTCGCGACGTACTCCATCACCGACGAGCGTCGCCAGATCGTCGGCCAGACCGGCCCCTACCTGATCACCGGCCAGCAGGTGCTCGTGCCGGCCGACAGCGACGTCGAGGGCATCGAGGACCTCCAGGGCGAGGAGGTCTGCGCCGCCGCCGGCTCGACCTCCCTGGAGAACGTCGAGACCGAGGGCGCCGTCCCGGCTCCGGCCGACAACTACGCCGCGTGCGTCGACGACGTCCTCAACGGCACCGTGCCCGCCATGTCGACCGACGGCGCGATCCTGCTCGGCTACGCCGCGGAGCAGGAGGGCGAGCTGAAGGTCGTCGGCGACGAGTTCTCCGAGGAGCGCATCGGCGTCGGCTACTCCAAGGAGAGCCCGGAGATGTGCGAGTTCATCAACGACGCGCTCCAGGCGTCCTTCGACGACGGCACCTGGGCCGAGGCCTACGAGTACACCCTCGGTGGCGAGGGCGTCGAGGTGCCCGACCCGCCGACGCTCGACGAGTGCCAGGCCTGAGTCACCTCACGAGTCCGGGGCGGTCGAGCGCCGCCCCGGACTCGTGCTGACAGCGACACGATCGAGAGGGAGGTGACGCGATGGACATCGTGCTGGACAACCTGGACCTGGTGGGCCGGGCGTTGGGCTACACCCTGCTGTTCTTCGCCATCGCCGCCGTGCTCTCCCTGACCCTGGGCACGCTGCTGGCCGCCATGCGCGTCGGCCCGGTGGCGGTGCTCCGGCGCGCCCGAGCGGCGTACCTCCCGCTGGTGCGCAACACCCCGCTGCTCGTGGTGCTGCTCTTCTTCCGCGTCGCCGGACCCAAGGTCGGCCTGAACTTCTCCTTCGTCGACCTGCAGCTCGGGCAGTGGCGGATCAACAACATCTTCGCCGCACTCGTGGTCGGCCTGTCGGTCTACACCGCCGCCTTCGTCTGCGAGGCGCTGCGGTCAGGCATCAACGCGGTACCGCTCGGGCAGGCCGAGGCCGCCCGCGCCATCGGGCTGCCCTTCGGCGGCGTGATGACCCAGGTGGTGCTGCCGCAGGCGATCCGCGCGTCGGTGCCGCCGATGGCGAGCGTGCAGATCGCGCTGCTCAAGAACACCACGGTGTGCGGCGCCCTCGGGGTCGTCGAGCTGTTCGCCCGGATGCGCTCCTTCACCAACAACGACCCGACGCAGCGCGTCGGCATCTTCATCGCCTTCGCCGCCCTCTTCGTGGTGCTGGTGCTGATCGTCTCCTTCGTCGCCAACCGGCTCGAGCGCCGCTGGAGGATCGCCTGATGAGCGGAGCGCCCAGCGTCCTCTTCGACGCCCCCGGTCCCGCGACGGTCCGCCGTCACCGGCTCTACACGGTCCTCGCCCTCGTCGTCCTCGCGGGCGCCCTCGCCCTGGTCGGGTGGCGCCTCTACGTCGAGGGCCAGTTCGCCTACGACCAGTGGGAGGTCTTCATCACCCCCCGCTTCGTCGAGGCGATCCTCGTCGACGGGGTCTGGGTGGTGCTGCAGATGGCGGCCGCCGCGGTCGTGCTCTCGCTGGCCTTCGGGCTGGTCTTCGGGGTGGCCAAGCTGGCCGAGAGCCCCTTCGTGCGGCTCCCCGCCACCTACGTCGTGGAGTTCTTCCGCGCCGTGCCGGTGCTGCTGCTGATGATCCTCATCTTCTTCTCCTACGGCGTCACCCGCGGCGACAGCGGCGCCTACTGGAGCGTCGTGCTCGCCCTGATGCTCTACAACGGCTCGGTGCTGGCGGAGGTCGTGCGGGCGGGCATCCTCGCGGTGCCGAAGGGCCAGTCGGAGGCCGGGCTGGCGATCGGTCTCGCCCGGGGGCGCGTCACGAGGCTGATCCTGCTCCCCCAGGCCGTGAAGATCATGCTGCCCTCGATCATCAGCCAGTGCGTGGTGGCGCTGAAGGACACCAGCCTCGGCTACGCCGTCGCCGCACCCGGCCTGGTGCGGCTGATGAGCCAGATCTACCAGCAGTTCGGCAACCAGTTCGCCACGCTGGTCGTGACCGCCGCGCTCTACGTGGTGATGTGCAGCGCCCTGACGCTGCTCGCCACGTGGGTGCAACGGCGCTACGTCGGCGAGAGGCAGGCGCTGGCGATCTCGGAGACGGCCGGCACCGACGCGGCCACCGGGAAGGTCGTCTAGGCCGGGTGCTTGCGAGGCGTCACCCACAGCCGGATGACACCCTCGATCACCACGGTGCCGTCGTCACGCACTCCCCTGACGCGCACCGGCACCTCTCCCCCGGAGTCCGGCAGGGCCTCGGCGCTCCACTGGTCGGCGTCGGTGTCGGCGTGGCAGGTGATGTCGCTGGTCGCCTTCGCGGTGTAGGCGACCTCCATCCCCTTGGGGATCCAGCGCTTGTCGGCCGGGATGGTCGCCTCGGCGAGCACGCCCATGGCGGCCTCGAGCCCGTTGCACAGCGCGATCGCGTGCACCGTGCCGAGGTGGTTCTTCACACCGCGCCGCTTGGGGATGACCACCTCGGCGTGGTGGGGCTCGATCACGGTGAAGCGCGGCCGGATCGACCAGAAGTACGGCGCCACCTGGCTGAAGGCGAAGGAGAAGAGGCGCTCCCCCACCAGCGGGCCCACCAGGGGCAGCGAGGTGGCGGTGCGGTGCAGGTCGACGACGCGGCTCATGAGCCGAACTCTACTGAGCGGTAACCGCAGGCCGTCGCCGACCGCGCTCAGGCCAGCACCCGGGCCACGTCGAGGTGGTGGGCGACCAGGGTGCGGCCGCCGCCGGGCTCGTCGGTCCACAGCCCCTCGGTGGCCCCGAGCTTGACCAGCACGCGACGTGAGGCGGCGTTGCGGTGGTCGGGCGCCGCCACCAGCTCGCGCACCCCGGCGTACGCCGGCACCACGACGTCGCGCAGGTAGACCCACAGCAGGCCGGTGCCGAGCCCGCGTCCGACGTACGCCGGCTCGCCCAGCAGGTAGTCGTGCCCGACCACGCCGGGGCCGAGCGGGTAGTCCTGCGCGTAGCCCACCGAGCGGCCGTTGACCTCCCAGATCCACGACCGCACCCCGGCACGCGGCCGGGGACCCTCGACCCACCACCGGGCGACGTGCTCGTGCCGCAGCCACCGGCGCAGCACGCCGAGGTCACCCCGCGTCAGCGGACGGCACGCGAGCCGGTGGTCGGGGTCCGTGCCGAAGACGAGCGGGTCGCCACTGAGGTCGACGGCCAGCACCGGCCCGTCCGTCCGGGCACCGGGACCGGCGCGCCGGTCGGCGGCGGCGGCCCACGAGCGGTCCCCCACCTCGTCCCGGCCCAGCACGACCCGCATGGGGCCAGTCTGCCGGTGGCGGGCAGCCGTCAGCTGGGGCATTCGGCCGTCACCGCACCCCCAGTGCTGCTTTCATCAGCACGTGCACGAGATCGAGCTCGCCTACGGGCGCTACCGCGCCGAGCTCGGACACATCCGCCGCACCGGCGAGCACGGTCGCTACGCCGACCTGCTGACCTCCGACGCGGTCTACCGCCGGGTCGGCCAGCGCGAGTGCCGGGGCCGTGAGGCGATCCGCGCGATGGTGCTCACCACCGGCTCGACCGCCCCCGGTGAGCTGGTGGCGCGCGAGGAGGTGCTCTGGCACGCCGTCGACCTCGAGCGCGGCCGCGTGGTGCACGAGCTGCGCCACACGATGTGCGACCCGGGAGACGGCTCCCAGCACGTCGCGCTCGCCACCGAGCTGCTCACCTACGGCGGCGAGGGGCTCTGGTCGGCGGTCGACGTCGTGCACGCCCCGCAGGCCTACCGCACCATGCACCGCAGCTGGGCCCGTGCCGCCCAGCGCTGCGGCCGGGAGCTGGACCCCGCGCTGCTGATGCTGCTCGAGGACCGCGACGACCACCTCGCGCCGCCCTCACCCGACACGCCCTAGTCACCAGCCGGACGGTGCGCCCTCGGCGTCGGGGTCGTCGGTCACGCCGTGCCCGGCGCCGGCCAGCTCCTCTCGCACCACCCGGTAGGCCACCCCGGGGCTGTGCCCCTTGCGCGCCAGCGCCCCGACCAGCCGACGCGTCGCCTTGTCGCTGGGCAGCGAGGCGACCGAGCGGAGCTTGGCGCGCACCACCCGACGGGCAGCCTCCTCCTCGTCGTCGGGGGCGACCTCCTCGAGCGCCTCGCGGACCGTCTCGTCGTCGACGCCCTTGCGCCGCAGCTCCTGCTGCAGCGCCCGGCGCGCGAGCCCTTTGCCCCGCTGGCGCTGCTCGACCCACTCCCGGGCGAACGCCGCGTCGTCGATGAGCCCGACCTCGGTGAAGCGGTCGAGCAGGCGGGCGGCCACGTCGTCGGGCACGTCGCGGGCGGCCAGCTTGTCGGCGAGCTCGACCCGAGTGCGGGCCCGGCCGGTCAGCTGGTCGAGCAGGATCTTGCGGGCCACCGACTCCGGGTCGGCGTCGGGGCCGAGGTCATGCTCGGACCTGTCGGGCGCTTCCTTTCGCACGGCACTCCTCGTGGGTCGCGGTCGTCGCTCGTCTCACCGGGTCTCGTGACGCGATCCCG
>JBQGFI010000048.1:0-5546 GCA_052040065.1 Marmoricola sp. | reverse complement strand
GAGTCGACGAGCCGGTTCACGAGCTGCCCGCACCCCTGCTTGGTCACCTGCAGCCGCTCGGCGAGCTCGGTGACGCTCGCCCCCTCGGGCGGGACGGCCGCCAGGAGCCGGAAGTGCGACTGCCGCAGGCCGTCACGGTCGCGGTCGTGGACCTCGGCCCCCAGGCGCCGGAAGAGCAGCCCGACCAGCACGGGGGTGTGCACCTCGTCGTCACGAAAGGGCTTGACCGGGCTCATAAAGCCACTTTACCTTCTTGAGAGATCGTCAAGCCACTTTACGGATCGAGCACGTCATGGTCGACCTCTCCGCCCTCGGACCCGCCGCCGTCGACGAGGCCACCCTCGCCGGGATGGTGGAGCGGCTGCTCGGCACGCCCGTGGGCGGGCTCCACGACGTCCGCGTCGAGGAGGTGGCGTACGCCGTGCCCGCCATCACCACGTCGGCACGGCACTGGGTGCGGGGCTCCACCGCGGGCGGGACGCCGTGGTCGCTCTTCTGCAAGCAGGTGCAGTCGTGGGAGCGCCACCCCTTCTTCGCCCAGGTGCCGCCGCCGCTGCGTGACCTGGCCGCTGCGGGCGTGCCGTGGCGCAGCGAGCCGGAGGTCTACCGCTCCGACCTCGCCGACCGGCTCCCGCCGGGACTGGCGATGCCCCGCGCCGTGGGGGTCTTCGACCTCGACGAGCTCTCCGCCGCCGTGTGGCTGCCACGACTCGACGTGCGGCCGCTCGACTGGGACACCGGGACGTACGCCGTCGTGGCCCGCGCCCTCGGCCGCTTCGCCGCCGCCAACGGGGTGCGCGTGGTGGCGGCGACGGCCGGGCACGACCTCACCGTGTGGAGCTACCTGCACGGCCGGCTCTCCGCCCAGGTGCTGCCGATGCTGCGCGACGACGCCGTGTGGGCGCACCCGCTCGTGGCGGGCGCCTTCGACGCCGTGCTGCGCGACCGGCTGCGCGCCACCGCCGACCGCGCCGAGGCGCTCACCGCCGAGCTCGCCGCCCTCCCCCGGCTCGCCGCGCACGGCGACGCCTGCCCCAACAACCTGCTGGCCGTCGAGGGCGTCGACGGTCTCTGCCTGATCGACTACGGCTTCTTCGGACCGGGCCCGGTCGGCTTCGACCTCACCCAGCTGCTCGTCGGCGACGTGCAGACCGGCGCCGCGGCGTACGACGACCTGCCCGGCCTCGACGACGTGCTGGTCGCGGCGTACGTCGAGGGGCTGCGGGCCGAGGGCGACGACACGCCGCTGGAGGTGGTGCGTCGGGCGCACGCGCTGCAGCTCGTGCTGTACGCCGCCCTCTCCGCGGTGCCCGTCGAGCACCTGGCGGACCCGCCGACCGAGCTGCTGGAGCGGACGAGTCAGCGGTGATCAGGTGGTGGCGGCCCGCTCCCGCGGTGTCGTCTCGGCGGCCGCCGGCCCGTGGTCGTCGTCGAGCATCGTGGTCTCGTCGAAGGGGTCCTCGCCGGCGAGCACGCGGTCGAGCTGGGGCCGGTCGAGCGTCCCGGTCCAGTGGCCGACCAGCAGCGTGGCCACGGAGTTGCCGGCGAAGTTGGTGACCGCACGCGCCTCGGACATGAAGCGGTCGATCCCGACGATCAGGCCCACGCCGTCGAGCAGCTCGGGACGGTGCGAGGAGAGTCCGCCCGCGAGGGTGGCGAGACCGGCGCCGGTGACGCCCGCGGCGCCCTTGGAGGCGATGATCATGAAGACCAGCAGCGAGAGCTGCTCGCCGAAGGAGAGCGGCATGTTCATGGCGTCGGCGATGAAGATCGAGGCCATCGTCAGGTAGATCGCGGTGCCGTCGAGGTTGAAGGAGTAGCCGGTCGGCACCACGATGCCGGTGGTGGAGCGGTCGACGCCGGCGTGGTTCATCTTGGCGATCAGCCGGGGCAGCGCAGTCTCCGACGACGAGGTCGAGACGATCAGCAGGAACTCGCGACCCAGGTACTTCAGCAGGCTGAAGACGTTGATCCCGGTGACCAGCTTGAGCAGGCCGCCCAGGACGACGAAGACGAAGACGGCGCAGGTGATGTAGAAGGCGACCATGATCGTGGCCAGGGCCTTGAGGGCGTCGACACCGGTCTCGCCGACGACCGCGGCGATGGCACCGAAGGCGCCGACCGGGGCGGCCCACATGATCATGGCGAGCACCCGGAAGACCAGGCGCTGCAGGTGCCCGATGCCGGTGAGGATCGGCTGGCCGGCGCTGCCCATCGCCTGCAGCGCGAAGCCCACGAGCAGTGCCACGAGGAGGGTCTGGAGCACCTCGCCGGAGGTCAGCGAGCTGAAGAGCGAGTCGGGGATGATGTGCAGCAGGAACTCGCTGGTGCTGCCCGAGCCCGACGCCTGCTCCTCACCCGCACCGGCCATCTCGTCGGTGATGTTGAGGCCCTCGCCCGGGTCGAGCAGGTTGCCGACGGCCAGGCCGATGAAGAGCGCGGCGGTCGACATGGTGAGGAAGTAGCCCATCGCGAGGCCGCCGATCTTGCCGACGCTCGCGGCGTTGCGCACCGCGCCGACGCCCAGCACGATCGTGCAGAAGATGACGGGCTGGATCATCATCCGGATCAGCGCCACGAAGCCCTCGCCGATCGGCTTGAGCCCTGTCGCGAACCCGGGAGCCGCGAAGCCCACCACGATGCCGAGGACCACCGCGGCGATCACCGCGATGTAGAGGTAGTGGGTGCGGTCCCTCTTGACCGTCCCCTGCTGGGTGCTGCTCATGGGTGCTCCTCCTGCTGGTGCTGGGACCGGGGTGTGCCGGCTGCCACATCCTGCGAGCCGCTGTGAGCGCGGTCACCCTTTCGTGCGTTGTGTTCGCCGTCACTCCCACCGGCGCGGCTCTGGCACGATGCGGCCATGGCACGCAGGGGTGATCGGGAGAGTCCCGTGGCCCGCCAGATCCTCGGCCTGCAGGTCGTGGTGGTGCTGACGCTCGTCGTCACGGCCGTGGCCCTGGCGGCGTACGACGCCCGCCGCGACACCCGCGACGGCGCCCGGGAGCAGGCGCTCGCCGTCGCCCGCTCCATGGCCGACTCCCCCACCGTGCGTGGCGCCGTGCTCGACCCCGACCCGACCCCCGTGCTGCAGCCGTACGCCGAGGAGGTGCGCCGCGACACCGACACCGACTTCGTGGTGGTGATGGACCTCGACCGGATCCGCTGGACCCACCCCGACCCCGAGCGCATCGGGGAGCGCTTCGTGGGCGACGTGGGCGGGGCACCCGACGGCCGGCTCTTCAGCCAGCTCTACACCGGCACGCTGGGGCCCTCGGTGCGCGCGGTGGTGCCGGTGGTCGCCACCGACGGCCGCGTCGTCGCCATGGTCGCGGTGGGCATCACCGTCGACCGGATCGACCAGCGGCTGCTCGACGACGTGCCCGGCATCGTGCTCGCCGCGCTCGTCACGCTCGCCGCGGGGCTGCTCGGCGCGTGGCTGATCTCGCGGCGGCTGCGCCGCCAGACCCACGGCATGGGCGAGCAGGAGATCACCCGGATGTACGAGTACTACCGGGCCGTGCTCGGCGCGGTCCGGGAGGGCCTGCTGCTCGTCGACCACGAGCGCCGGGTGCAGCTGGTCAACGACGAGTCCCGACGGCTGCTCGCCCTCCCCGACGACGTCGTCGGACGCCGTCTCGACGACCTGGGGCTGCCGCCCGACCTGGTCGCCGCCGTGCACGACGAGTCCACCCTGGCCGACCAGTCCTACGTGCTGGGCCAGCAGGTGCTCGTCTTCAGCACCGCGCCGGCGTACTGGGGAGGACGCGACGTCGGCGCCGTCATCACCGTGCGCGACCGCACCGAGCTGCAGACCGTGACCGGCGAGCTCGACCTCGTGCGCGGCCTCACCGAGTCGCTGCGCGCGCAGAACCACGAGGCCGCCAACCGGCTGCACACCGTGGTCTCCCTGGTGGAGATGGGCCGGCCGGAGGAGGCGGTCGACTTCGCCACCGAGGAGCTCAAGGTCGCGCAGGCGCTCACCGACGAGGTCGTGACCGCGGTCGACGAGCCGGTGCTCGCCGCCCTGCTGCTGGGCAAGACCGCCCAGGCCGCCGAGCGCGGCATCGAGCTCGACATCGAGGGCGAGCTGTCCGCCGACCTGCCGCTGGACTCGCGCGACCTGGTGACGGTGGTGGGCAACCTGCTCGACAACGCCTTCGACGCGGTCGCCGCCGGCTCCGACCGCCGCGTCACCGTGCGGCTGTCGGGTGACGCCCGCGAGCTGGTGGTGGAGGTCGACGACAGCGGTCCCGGGATCGCGCCCGAGGACGCCGCGCGCGTGCTCGAGCGCGGCTGGTCGACCAAGGCCGCCGACGGCCGCGGCCTGGGGCTCGCGATCGTGGCCCAGACCGTCGCCCGGCACGGCGGCCGGCTCGAGGTCGGCACCGCCCCGCTGGGTGGCGCCCGCTTCACCGTCGAGGTCGCGGGAGACCCCTCGTGACCGTGCGGGTCCTCGTCGTCGAGGACGAGGAGCTCGCGGCCGAGGCCCACGCGGCGTACGTCGCCCGCGTGCCGGGCTTCGAGCTCGCCGGCGTCGCGCGCTCCGCCCACGACGCCCTGCGGCTGCTCGGGCAGGACCCCGACGTCGGGCTGGTGCTGCTCGACATGCATCTGCCCGACGGCCACGGCCTCGGCCTGCTCCAGCGCATCCGCGCCGGCGGCCACGCCGCCGACGTCATCGCGGTCACCAGCGCCCGCGACAGCGACGTCGTGCGTCGGGCGGTGTCGCAGGGCGTGGTGCTGTACCTGCTCAAGCCCTTCTCCTTCGCGGCCTTCCGCGGCAAGCTCGAGCAGTACGCCGCCTATCGCGAGCGGCTCGAGACCGCGGCGAGCGACGTCGTCCAGGACGACGTCGACCAGCTCTTCGGCGCGCTGCGCGCCCGCCCCACGGGTGAGGCGCTGCCCAAGGGCATGAGCCTCGACTCGCTGCGCCAGGTCACCGAGGCGCTGCGCGCCCACCCCGAGGGCCTCTCGGCCAAGCAGGTCGGCGAGGCCGTCGGCGTCTCCCGGGTCACCGCGCGGCGCTACCTCGAGCACCTCGCCGACGAGGGCCGGGCCGACCGCGCACCTCGCTACGGCGGCACCGGGCGTCCCGAGGTCGCCTACGTCTGGCGGTGACCCGCCCCGGCTGCACGCCCGTCCGCCCGGGATGTCAGCACGCCGGGGCGGATCGGCGCGGAGGTCAGGCCTCGTGCAGCGGGTCGGCGGGCAGCTTGCGGATCCGGCGGGTGCGGCGCCGGCGGCTCGGGATCATCGAGCGCATCTCCTCGAGCTTGCCGAAGCACAGCAGCCGGTCCTCCGGCTCCAGCACGTGCCGGTTGCGGGGGTTGGGGATGACGCTGGTCCCGCGCTGCAGGGTGAGCACGCTGATGTCGCGCTCGCCGAGGCCCGAGTCGCCGATGGTCTTGCCGACCATGTCGGAGGCGGAGTGCACCAGCACCTCGGCGACGCCGTACCCGGTGGAGACGGTGAGCCGCTGCCGCACGTCGATCTCGGGGAAGGCGACCTGGTTGTCGATGTGGTCGATGATCGCGCCGGCGACGTCG
>JBQGFI010000047.1:0-2809 GCA_052040065.1 Marmoricola sp. | reverse complement strand
TGGTGGTGGCGCGGTCCCTGCTGGTGCTTCCTGGTGGGGTGGGGGGCGCGCGCCTGCTCCCCCCGGGGCTTGCCGATCGCCGCCGGGGCGGCCGCCGCCTGTCGGCGCAGCAGGCCGTGGCCACCGGCCACGAGCCCGGCGGCGAAGCCGATCACCACGAGACCCGCCCCGGCGGCGCGGCGGCGGTCGCGGCTGTCCACCCGCTCATCCCAGCGGAGCCCGGCGAACTGCGGGCGACGTGCAGGTGGCCGGCGGGGCACCGCGCTCAGGCGAGGCGGCGTACGACCAGGTCGGCGAAGGCCTCGGCGTTGGCCGGCAGCACGTCGAGGTAGAGCCCCGGCTCGGTGAGCTCGACCTCGCCCACGACGAGCTCGCCGTCGGGGCGCACCAGGTCGACGCGGGCGTAGTCGAGCCGCGCGCCGAGGCGCTGCTCGCACACCGCGACCGCGCGACGTGCCAGCGACGCCGCCTCGTCGGAGACGGGCGTGGCCTCGGTGCGTCCGCCGTAGCGCGGGTGCACCCGGATCTCGCCCTCGCCGGGCCGCTTGACGGCCTGCGAGACCACCGCGCCGTCGAGCACGAAGACCGAGGTCTCGCCCTCGGTGCGGATCGACGCGACCAGCGGCTGCACCACCCACGGCCCCGGGCCGAGCGTGCTCTCGTCGAGGTCGTCGGGACCGCCGGCCTCGCCGTCGAAGAGCACCAGCCCCCGGCCGCCCACCGCCACGCGCGGCTTCACGACCGCCGCCAGCCGGTCGCCCGGCGACACCTCGACGAGCGCCGGCGCGAGCTCCGGCTCGTCGTCGACGAGCACCGACGGCACGACCGGCAGGCCGTCGGCACGCAGGTCCAGGAGGTAGGACTTGTCGGTGTTCCAGGCGAAGGCCCCGGCACCGTTGAGCAGCCGCGGCACCGCGCCCGCCCAGGCGAGGAACTCCGCGCGGCGGGTCTCGTAGTCCCAGGTCGAGCGCACCGCGACCAGGGCCCCGGCCCAGTCGACCGCGTCGTCGTCCCACACCGCCCAGCGCGCGTCGACCCCGCGCGCCGCGAGCGCCCGGTCGAGCACCTCGGCGTGCCACTCCCCGTCGGGGAGGGCGGCGCAGGTGGCCAGGAGCAGGTCGGGCACGCACCGACCCTAGGTCACCGCCGCGGAGCCCCGCTCAGCTCAGCGTGGTGGGCTCGTGGCGCACCGGGAAGGCCACCGACGAGGCGATGAAGCACGCCGCGGCGGCCTCGCCGTGGATCCGCGTGGCCAGCTCGACCTGGGCCGGGTCGGCGACGGTGACCTGCGGGCGCAGCACCACCTCGGTGAAGCGGCCGCCGATCCCCTGCTGCTCCATGGTGCCGCTCGCGTCGTCGGCGTACGCCGTCACGACCACGCCGTGCGTGACCGCCACGTGCAGGTAGGAGAGCAGGTGGCACTGCGAGAGTGCCGCGAGGAGCAGCTCCTCGGGGTTCCACCGCGCGGGGTCGCCGCGGAAGGGCCGGTCGGCGGAGCCGAGCAGGTCGGGCTTGCCGGCGCTGCTCAGCGTCACGTCGCGGGCGTAGTCGCGGTAGCCGCTCGTGCCGGTGCCGCGGTCGCCGGTCCAGACCGAGCGCAGCGCGTAGCGGTGGGTCGCCACCGGGCGCGCCCTAGTCGGCGTGCTCGGGCGGGAAGCCGCCCGTGGCGATCGGTCCCCACCGCTCGACGGTGATCCGGATCAGCGACTTGCCCTGCTTGGCCATCGCCTCGCGGTACTCGTCCCAGTCGGGGTGCTCCCCGGCGATGCTGCGGTAGTAGTCGACCAGCGGCTCGACGGCCTCGGGCATGTCGATGACCTCGGCGGTGCCGTCGACCTGCACGTAGGCGTCGTCCCAGTCGTCGCCGTGGAAGAGCACGGTCGCGCGCGGGTCGCGGCGCAGGTTGGCGGTCTTGGCGCGGCCGGGGTAGGTCGAGATCACCACCCGGCCCTCGTCGTCGATGCCGCCGCTGACGGGCGAGACCTGCGGTCGCCCGTCCTTGCGCGTGGTGACGAGGGTGACCTTGTGGAGGGGGCGGACGAAGTCGAGCAGCTGCTCGCGGTCGACGTGGTCGGCGGTGGCGATGTTGCGCGGCATGGCCTCAGTGTGCCCGGCCCCCGCGGGCCACACACCCCGTGCGAGGGTGACGGGCATGACCTCGCGCATCGGTCGGCTGGACGTCCACGAGTACGGCGACAGCGGTGCGCCGACCCTGCTGGTGCTGCACGGGCTGACCGACTCGGGCCGGTGCTGGGGCGACCTGGTCGAGCGCCTCGGCCCGAGCTACCGCCTCGTCGCCCCTGACGCGCTCGGCCACGGCGGCTCCGATCGCCTCACCGCCGAGGAGCTCGCCGACGCCCCCGGGACGGCGATCGCCGAGGCCACCGAGCTGCTGCTCGAGGAGCTCGCCGCGGAGAGCCCGGTGCTCGTGCTGGGGCACTCGATGGGCGGCGCCACGGCCGCCGACCTGGCGGCGCGGCGTCCCGAGCTCGTGGCGGGGGCCGTGCTCGAGGACCCCGCGTGGCGCGACCCGGCGGACCCCGCCGAGGAGCGGGCCCACGCGGCCGAGCGGGTGGCCTGGCTGCGGCGGTCGTCCGAGGACCCGGAGCAGGCCCTGGAGGAGATGCGACGCGACCTGGCGGCGTGGCCCCAGGTCGAGGTGGTCGCGTGCGCCGAGGCCCGCGCGCAGGTCGACCTCGACCTGATCGCCCGGGGCGTGCCCACCCCGCCCCAGCCGTGGCGGGAGGTCGCCGCCGCCCTCACGCCGCCGACCCTGCTCGTCACCGGCGACGGCGCGGTCGTCGTCGAC
>JBQGFI010000046.1:0-3186 GCA_052040065.1 Marmoricola sp. | reverse complement strand
TAGAGGCGCTGCCGGCGCCGCGGGTGGTCTGGGTGATGGTGCCGGCGGGAGACGCCACCCGCGCCACGGTCCGCGAGCTGGCAGGGCTGCTCGGCGAGGGTGACCTCGTCGTCGACGGCGGCAACTCCAAGTACACCGACGACCAGGTCAACGCCGAGCTGCTCGCGGAGCGCGGCATCGGCTTCGTCGACTGCGGGGTCTCCGGCGGTGTCTGGGGCGCGCAGAACGGCTACGCCCTGATGTACGGCGGCGCCGAGAGCGACGTCGAGAAGGTCAAGCCGGCGCTGCTGACGCTCAAGCCCGAGGGCGACTACGGCATGGTGCACGCGGGGCGCAAGCCGGGCGCCGGCCACTTCGCCAAGATGGTCCACAACGGCATCGAGTACGCCATGATGCAGGCCTACGCCGAGGGCTGGGAGCTGCTCGAGGCCACCGACCTGGTCGAGGACGTGCCCCACGTCTTCGACTCCTGGCGCGAGGGCACCGTGATCCGCTCGTGGCTGCTCGACCTGCTGTGCGCGGCGCTGCACGACGACCAGCACCTCGACCAGATCCGGGGCTACGCCGAGGACTCCGGCGAGGGCCGCTGGACCGTGGAGGCCGCGATCGACCACGCCGTGCCGATGCACGTCATCGCCGCCTCGCTCTTCGCGCGCTTCCAGAGCCGCCAGGACGACAGCCCGGCGATGAAGGCGGTCGCCGCGATGCGCAACCAGTTCGGCGGCCACGCCACCAAGGCGGAGGCGCCCCCGAGCACCGCCGACCTCGACTCGCCGGCCGACCACTAGCCCCCCGGGAGCACTGAGGGCCCGTGCACGTCTCGCACCTCTCGCTGCACGACTTCCGCTCCTACGAGACCCTCGAGCTGGGGCTGGAGCCGGGTGTCACCTCCCTGCTCGGGCGCAACGGGCAGGGCAAGACCAACGTGGTCGAGGCGGTCGACTACCTCTCCCGGCTGACCTCCCACCGGGTCGCCGGCGACCAGCCGCTGGTGCGGCAGGGTGCTGAGCGGGCCGTGGTCCGGGCGGCGGTCACCCGGGAGGGACGCAGCGCGACCCTCGAGGTCGAGATCAACCCCGGCCGGTCCAACCGCGCGCGCGTCAACCGGGCCGCGCTGCCGCGGGCCCGCGACCTCGTCGGGCTGGTGCGCACCGTCGTCTTCGCCCCCGACGACCTGGCCCTGGTCAAGGGCGACCCGGGTGAGCGCCGGCGCTTCGCCGACGACCTCCAGGTGCTGCTCACCCCGCGGTACGCCGGCACCCGCGCCGACTACGACCGGGTGCTCAAGCAGCGCAGCTCGCTGCTGCGCACCGCCCGCACCCGGGGCGGCTCCGCCGGCCAGGCGATGCTCGCCACCCTGGAGGTCTGGGACGAGCGGCTGGCGGCGCTCGGGGCGGAGATCATGGTGACGCGGGCGGCGGCGGTCGAGCAGCTCGTGCCGCTGCTCGGCAAGGCCTACGAGGCGGTGGCGCGCGGAGCCCGCCGCGACGACGCCGTCGTGACCTACCGGCCCAGCTTCGAGATCGCCGACGTCGCGGTGGTCGCCGAGGTCGAGCAGGCGCTGCTGGCCGAGGTCGCCCGACGGCGGCAGGACGAGATCGACCGCGGGGTCACCCTGGTGGGCCCGCACCGCGACGACCTGCTCTGCACGCTCGGGGAGCTGCCGGTCAAGGGCTACGCCAGCCACGGGGAGGGCTGGTCCTTCGCGCTCGCCCTGCGGCTGGCGTCCTACGAGCTGCTGCGGCAGCCGGGTGACGACCCGATCCTGGTGCTCGACGACGTCTTCGCCGAGCTCGACGCCACCCGGCGCGAGCAGCTCGCCGAGCTGGTCGCCGGCGCCGAGCAGGTGCTCGTGACGGCGGCGGTGGCCGACGACGTGCCCGAGGCGCTGCGCGGACGCCGCCTCACCGTGGCCGACGGGCAGGTGACGCCGGATGGCTGAGGACGAGACCCCTGTCGAGCCACACGACGAGCCGCACGACGAGCCGCACGACGAGGCCGGGCTCGACCTGGCCAAGCAGGTGGCCCGCGGTCTCGCGGGCCGCACCGGGGAGCGACGTCGGCGCCTGGGGCGACAGCTGCCGTCGCGCCGCGTCGAGGGGCACCGCCCCGGCTCCGGCCCGGACGACCGCGACCCCCAGCCGCTCGACGACTCGCTCGGCCGGCTGGTCTCCGACCAGGGCTGGGAGACCGAGCTGCGGGTGCACGGCGTCTTCGCCCGCTGGGAGGGCATCGTCGGGCGCGAGGTCGGCCAGCACGTGCGGCCGGAGTCCTTCGCCGACGGCCGGCTCACCTGTCGCACCGAGTCGACGGCGTGGGCGACGCAGATGCGGCTGCTCGCCCCCGACATCGTCCGTCGCCTCAATGAGGTGCTCGGCGACGGCACCGTGGAGGTCATCGACGTGCGGGGCCCGCGGTCGCCGAGCTGGACCCGCGGGCGGCTCCGGGTCAAGGGTCGGGGCCCCCGCGACACCTACGGCTGAAAAGCTCCCAGGAGCCACTGGGAGCCCGACGGCCGTACCCGACCTTGCGTCGAGAGCCGCCAGGCGCCAGAAAGCCTGTCCACAGGGCTCCTCCGACGTGATCCGAGGCGTCCCGGGAGGTAGGCTGTCACGAGGTCGCCGACCGCTGTGTGAGGCGACCATCGTGCTGTCTCGAGCAGAGAAGAGGACCTCCCTCCGTGTCCGACCTTCCCGTCGACCCGACCCCCGTGCCCGGCGAGATCCCCGCCGACCATCCCGCAGCCCCGGAGGTCGTCCCGGCCTCGATCGTCGAGGGCCACTCCGTCGCCGACGGCAGCTACGACGCCAGCGCCATCCAGGTCCTGGAGGGCCTGGAGGCGGTACGCAAGCGACCCGGCATGTACATCGGCTCCACGGGCGAGCGCGGCCTGCACCACCTGATCTGGGAGATCGTCGACAACGCGGTGGACGAGGCGCTGGCCGGCCACTGCGACCGGATCGTGCTGACCCTGCTCGCCGACGGCGGCGTGAGGGTCGAGGACAACGGCCGCGGCATCCCGACCGACACCGCGGCCGGGCAGGAGCTGCCCGCCCTGACCCTCGCACTCACGGTGCTGCACGCCGGCGGCAAGTTCGGCGGGGGCGGCTACAAGGTCTCCGGTGGCCTGCACGGCGTGGGCGTGTCGGTCGTCAACGCGCTGTCGTCCCGGGTGATCGCCGAGGT
>JBQGFI010000045.1:0-3118 GCA_052040065.1 Marmoricola sp. | reverse complement strand
GACCCGTTGATGGCGGTGCGCCCGATCTTCTCCAGCTTGATCGGGAGCACCTGCAGCGCGCGGTCGATCTCCCCGCGGCCGTCGTTGAGGTTCTTGGTGACGCGTCGCAGCTGCTTGACGTCCTCGACGAGCGGCTCGCGGATGCCGACGACGAGGTCGGAGGTCTCGTCGGCCAGGGCCGAGACCGAGTCGAGGGAGCCGAGGATCGCCTCGCGGTCGGCGGCCAGGCCCTGCATCAGGTCGCGGAAGTCGACGATGAGCCGGTTGAGCTGGCGGTCGCGGCCGGCGAGCGTGGCGAGCACGGAGTTGAGGTTGTCGATCACCTCGCCGATCACCCGGTCGCGGTCGGCGAGCTCGTTGGTCAGCGAGGCGGTGCTCTGCAGCAGGCCGTTGAGCGTGCCGCCCTCGCCCTGGAACACCGCGACGACCTCGGCGGAGAGCTTGTTGACGTCGGCCGGCGAGAGCGCCGTGAAGAGCGGCTTGAAGCCGTTGAAGAGCACCGTGAGGTCGAGGGCCGGCTCGGTGCGCTCCAGCGGGATGGTGGCGTCCTCGCGGAGACGCTCGAGGCTGCCCACGCCCTGGGTCAGCGAGATGTAGCGCTGCCCGACCAGGTTGCGGTAGCGGATGGTGGCGGTGGAGCTCTGGGTCACCACCGAGCTGTCGGCGACGCTGAAGCTCACCAGGGCCCGGTCCTGCCGGACGATCTCGACGTCCTCGACGCTGCCGACCTTGACGCCGGCGATGCGGATGTCGTCGCCCTTGACCACGCCGGTCGCGTCGGAGAAGACCGCCTGGTAGCTGCGCTTGCTGGCGAAGGTGAAGTTGCCGATCAGGACCACCAGCACGCCGGTGGCGAGGCTGGTCACCAGCACGAAGACGAGCAGCTTGACCAGGTCGCCGCTGGTCTTCTTGTCCAGGATGCTCACCGCACGCTCACCTCCGTGCCGGCGAAGGCGGGCGCGAAGAGCAGCGTCGAGACGTCGGACATCTCGTCGACCGGGGTGTCGAGCACCGGCGCCAGCAGGGAGTTGAACATCGCCTTCTGGCCGGGGGTGCCGGAGGGGCCCACGCTCATGCGCGAGCGGTTGGGCTGGCCGACCGCGGCGCTGGCGGCCGCCACCTCGTCGTCGAGGGTGGGGGCGACGCGCTGGTTGGCCTTGTTGAGCCCGTTCGCCCCGTCGTCGAGGTTGGGCAGCTCGCCGTAGGGGATGGGCGGGTCGGGCAGCTGGGCGCAGTTGGGGGCGTTGTCGGCGCCGTACACGGTGCGGTCGGCCTCGGTGTAGCCGCGCGGCTGCTGCTCGAGCACGACCAGGTCGATGTGGAAGATGAAGCAGCGGAAGGTCGAGGCGAGCCGCGGCGCCTGGCGCACCAGGCCCTTGAGCAGGCACTCGGAGGTCGGCGCGTAGCGCTCGAGCAGCGCCAGGATCGGCTCGCTGACCTCGGCCAGGCGCACGATGTTGTTGCCGTTGTCGTTGAGGAACTCGGTGGTGGTGTCGGAGAAGGAGGTCAGGTCGCGCAGGAAGGCGTTGAGCTGGTCCTCCTTCTCCACCAGGGTGTTGCCGGTCAGCGTGGTGTTGCGCAGCACCTCGGCCAGCTGCGGCAGCACGTCGCCGTAGACGTCGGTCACCTCGGCCAGCAGCCGGATGTCCTCCATCAGGGCCGGCACCTCGGGGTTGAGCTTGCGCAGGTAGCCGTCGAGGGTCTCGAGCGTCTCGCCGAGCTTGTCGCCGCGTCCCTCCAGGGCCGTGGCGAGCGCGTTGAGGGTGTAGTTGAGCTCGGCCGGCTGGATCGTGCGCAGCAGCGGGTAGAGGTCGTTGAGCACGCGCTCGACCTCGACGGGCAGGTCGGTCTGCTCGATCGTCTGGCCCGCCTCCAGCGGCGAGGCCGCCGGGTCGCTCGGCACCGTGAGGTCGACGAACTTCTCGCCGAAGAGGGTCTTGGGCAGGATCGCGGCGGTCACGTTGCCGGGGATCTCGCGCATCTTGTCGGGCTCGATGCCCAGCTCGACGACGGCGCCCCGCTCGCCACCGGACTCCATCGAGAGCACCTGCCCGACGATGACGCCGCGGATCTTCACGTCGGCGCGGTCGGGCAGCTGCAGGCCCGTCGTGCCGGCGACCAGGGTGACCTCGTCGAACTTCTTGAAGCTCTGGTTGAAGATCGCGACCACCAGCCACAGGGCGAGCGCGAGCATGCCGATGAAGACCACGCCCAGGGCGCGGTGGCGTCGGAGGAGCGAGTGCATCATCAGCCGGCCAGCCTCACGGTCGCCGAGGTGCCCCAGATCGCCATCGAGAGGAAGAGGTCGATGACGTTGACCGCCACGATCGAGGTGCGCACGGCGCGACCCACCGCGACGCCCACGCCGGCGGGCCCGCCCGAGGCGGTGTAGCCGTGGTAGCAGTGGATCAGGATCACGACCACGCTGAAGACCAGCACCTTGCCGAAGGACCACAGCACGTCGGCCGGGGGCAGGAAGAGGTTGAAGTAGTGGTCGTAGGTGCCCACGCTCTGGCCGTAGAAGAGCGTGACCGTCAGCCGGGTGGCCAGGTAGGACGACATCAGGCCCACGACGTAGAGCGGGATGATGGCGACCAGCCCGGCGACGATCCGCGTGGTCACGAGGAACGGCATCGAGGGGATCGCCATCACCTCGAGCGCGTCGACCTCCTCGGAGATCCGCATCGCGCCCAGCTGGGCGGTGAAGCCGCAGCCCACCGTGGCGGCCAGCGCGATGCCCGCCACCAGGGGCGCGATCTCACGGGTGTTGAAGTAGGCCGAGACGAAGCCGGCGAACGGCGCGGTGCCGATCTGGTCGAGCGCGGCGTAGCCCGAGAGGCCGACCTGCGCCCCGGTGAAGAAGGTCATCGCCAAGATGACGCCGACGGTGCCGCCGATCACGGCCAGCGCGCCGGTGCCGAGGGTGACCTCGGCCAGCAGCCGGAGGATCTCCTTGGGGTAGCGCTTGACCGACCTCGGGGTCGCCGCGAGGGCGCGGAGGTAGAAGGCCAGCTGCTCCCCCATGGTGTCGAGGGACTGCAGCGGGCGCCGGTAGACCTGCTTCACGTCGGCCATCGCGTCACCCTGTCTTCGGGGGGACGATCTGGAGGTAGATCGC
>JBQGFI010000044.1:0-11992 GCA_052040065.1 Marmoricola sp. | reverse complement strand
GAAGTGGACGCCGCTCTCGAGGAGCTGGCGCATGGTGACGACTGCCATCTGGTTCTCTCCGTGTCGGAGCCCCGGGCGCGCGCACGCGCCCGGCAGCTCGGTGTCTTCAGTTCCTGCAGGCGCCCCTACCGGCGGTAGGGGGTGTCCTGCCCTGGCGCTCGAACGAGCGACCCGCCCTGGCACGACTGCTGCCAGGGACTGCCGGGTGCTCGCCCGCGTGGGACGTGCGAGGCGCGGAAGCCACCTCGCACCGCGGAACGGGCGCGCGAAGTCAACCCAGTCGGGTTGCTGAGGTCAGTCTAGGCGTGCGCCCGACGCGATGGCGACTCTCGTGCCGCCAGGGCTGAGCCTGCGAGGCCCTGGGGGCGGCGGGAGGTCGAGGAGGCGTCACGCGGACCCGGCTCGGGACCCGGCCGGCTCCCGTCCACAGGGGCGCCGACGCGCGGCGTCGTCCACAGACGTGCCGGCGGGTCCCCGTGCGCGGCACCGACGACCCACGCTGGCCGGGTGCTGCGCCGACTCCTGCTCCTGCCGCTCCTGCTCCTCCTGCTCCTGGTCCCCCGCCCGGCGGTCGGGGCGGAGCCCGCTCGGTGGGGCGACGGCGCCGGGCCGCTCCTGCCCGGGCCACGCGTGGTCGAGGGCTTCGACCCGCCCGCGGTGCGTTGGGGGTCCGGTCACCGCGGCGTCGACCTCGCCGGCTGGCCGGGGGCGCCGGTCCACGCGTCGCTCGCGGGCCGGGTGGCCTTCGTCGGCACGGTCGCAGGGCGCGGCGTCGTCAGCGTGCAGCACGGTGACCTGCGCACGACCTACCAGCCCGTGACGGCCGTGGTCGCGGTCGGCGACGCGGTCGGGCGCGGCCAGGTCGTCGGACACCTGGTGCTCCCGGGCAGCCACTGCTTCCCCGGCAGCTGCCTGCACTGGGGGCTCAAGCGCGGCGAGGCCTACCTCGACCCGCTCGTGCTCGTCGGCGGCGGCCCCGTGAGGCTGCTGCCGCTGCGCCCGTCCGGTCTCCTCGGGTCCGCCGTGTGAGGGCCGGGCGGCGGCTCAGGCGCGGGGATGGGCCAACCGGTAGGCCGAGCGCAGCCGCTCGCTGCTGACGTGGGTGTAGATCTGGGTCGTGGCCAGCGAGGCGTGGCCCAGCAGCTCCTGCACGGTGCGCAGGTCGGCGCCACCCTCCAGCAGGTGCGTGGCGGCGGAGTGCCGCAGCCCGTGCGGGCCCAGGTCGGGAGCCTGCGGCACGTCGGCGATCCGGGCGTGCACCATCGTGCGCACCACCCGCTGGTCGACGCGACGTCCGCGAGCGCCGAGGAAGAGCGCACCACCGGCGCCGCTCGCCAGCAGCGCCGGCCGACCCTCCGCGAGCCACCGCCCGACCGCCCGGTCGGCCGGCACGCCGTACGGCACGGTGCGCTCCTTGCGTCCCTTGCCGAGCACCCGGACGACCCGCCGGTGGCGGTCGAGGTCGTCGACGTCGAGGGAGCAGAGCTCGCCGACCCGGATGCCCGTCGCGTAGAGCAGCTCGAGCACGGCCACGTCGCGCAGACCGACCGGGCTCCCGTCGTCGGCACGGATCGCGGCGGCCTCCAGCAGCGCGCGCGCCTCCCCCGGGCTGAGCGCCGCCGGGAGCGCCCGTGCCTGCTTGGGCGACCCCAGCGAGGCTCCGGGGTCCTGCCCCGCCCGCCCGGTGCGGTGCGCCCACGCGGTGAAGACCCGCACCGCCGTCGCCCGCCGGGCCAGGGTCGTGCGCGCACGTCCGCGGGTCTGCTGGTTGGCCAGCCAGCTGCGCAGGGTTCGCAGGTCGAGGTGGTCGAGCTCGGTGTGCCCCAGCCGAGCGGCGTGCCCGAGCATGCCCGCGACGTCACCGAGGTAGGCGCGCACGGTGTGGGGGGTCAGGTCGCGCTCGGAGACGAGGTGGCGCTCGTAGTCGGCCAGCGCGGCGGCGAAGGTCTCCGGGAGCTCGTCCACCGGCTCAGCGTAGGTCCGTCAGCGCCGGGTCCACGCGCGCACGCGCCGGGCGCCGCGCGGCGGAGCCGACCCTCACCCGGTGGCGCGGTCGAGCACCCGCCACCGGCCGTCGCCGTGCTCCACGAGCCCTGCGTCCAGGAGCGCGTCGAGGGCCTGGGCCGTGCGTGCCGGGGCGACGCCGGCCACGGTGGCGATCGACGCCGTCGGCGCCCCTCGCACCACCGGCACGGCGTCGAGCACCTGCCGCTGCAGCGGGCTCAGCCGGTCGCGCGGGCCGTCGGCCGCCCGCAGGTCGGGGGCCTGGTGGGTGCCGACCGGGGCGACCGCCTCCAGCACCTCCTCCCCCCGTGTCACCAGCAGGGCGTCGCGGGCGCGGACCATCTGGTGCACGCCCACCGACTGTGCGCTGGTCACCGGCCCCGGCACGCCCATCAGCACCCGGCCCAGGCTGCCCGCCCAGTTGCCGGTGTTGAGCGCCCCGCTGCGCACCGCCGCCTCGACCACCACGGTGCCGCCCGCCAGCGCGGCGATGAGCCGGTTGCGGGCGAGGAAGCGGATCCGCATCGGGGCCGCGCCGGGCGGGCTCTCGGAGACCACCAGCCCGACGTCGCCCAGGTGGTCGATCAGGTCGCGGTGGGCCGTCGGATAGGCCCGGTCGGCCCCGCAGGCGAGCACCGCCACGCTCGGTCCACCGGCGCGCAGGGCGCCCCGGTGGGCGGCCTGGTCGATGCCGAAGGCCGCGCCGGAGACGGTCGTCCAGCCGGCCTCGGCCAGCACCCGGCCGAGGCCGTCGGCGACCTCGGTGCCGTAGGTGGTGGCACTGCGCGACCCCACCACCGCCACCGCGCTCGCGCAGGCCTCGTCGAGCTGCAGCGGCCCACGGCACCACAGCCCGAGCGGCACGTCGCCACGGTCGTTGAGGTGGGGGGCGTGGGCGAGGTCGTCGAGCTGCTCGGGCCACTCCGCGTCGCCGGGCACCACGAAGCGCAGGCCCAGCCGGGCGGCCCGGTCGAGCTCGCGCTCGGGGTCGGCACGCTCCAGCCGGGCCGCGAGGTCGCTGCCTGCCGCTCCCACACGACCCTGCTCGTGCAGGCCCTCGAGGGTGGCGACCGCGCCGAGCTCGGCGACCAGGCCGGCCAGGCGGGGGTGACCCGGCTCGCCGGCCACCGAGAGCGCCACCCGGGCCAGCCGCTCGGCGGGGTCGACGACCGCCGTGCTCACGCGATCTCCTCGGACTGGCCGGGCCGGCGGTGCGGCAGCTGCTCGTCGAGCAGCGGCTGCTGCAGCCGGAGCCGCAGGGCGACGTCGAGCTCGTCGGGACCCGGGCGGTCGACCGCCCGGAGGTCGGCCACGCTCCAGGCGACCCGGTGCACCCGCACCGCGCCCCGACGGGTCAGCCTGGCGCGCAGCACCTCCTCCTCCAGCCGCGCGTGGGCGGCTGCCTCCAGCGGCAGGTGCTCGCGCAGCCACGGTCCGGGCGCCTGCGCGTTGAGCCGCCACGGCGCGTCCGCGTAGCGGGCGGCCTGACGGGCCCTGGCCGCCGTCACCCGCTCCCGGACGACCGCGCTGCTCTCCGGCACCTCGAAGGGAAGCGGCCGGCCACCGGTGCGCGGCTCGACGAAGCGCGTGATGTCGACGCGGTCGGCGATGGGGCCCGAGATCTTCGAGCGGTACTCGCGGCGCCGCCGCTCCCCGCAGGTGCACCGGTGGCTCGGGTCGGCGGGGTGGTACTCGCCGCAGCGGCAGGGGTTGCAGGCGAAGACGAACATGGCGCGGGCCGGGTAGACCGCGTCGTCCTCACCCCGCGAGATGGAGATCTCACCTGCCTCCAGCGGCTCCCGCAGGGCCTCGATGACGTCGCTGGGGAAGAGCGGGAACTCGTCGAGGAAGAGCACGCCGAGGTGGGCCTTGCTGACCTCCCCCGGGCGCACCCGGCCGGTGCCGCCCCCGAGCACGCCGCTGCGGGACGCGGAGTGGTGCGGCGAGCGGAAGGGGGGTCGCGTGATCCGGGTGGCCCCGGGGGCGAGCGCGCCGCACAGCGAGTGCACCGCGGTGAGCTCGAGCGACTCGTCGTCGGAGAGGTCGGGCAGCAGCCCCGGGATGCGCTCGGCGATCGTCGTCTTGCCCGACCCCTTGGGTCCCGTGAGCAGCAGGTGGTGGCCGCCGGCCGCCGCGACCTCGACGGCGTAGCGGACGTCGGGGATGCCGAGGACGTCGCGCAGGTCGAGGTCGTCGAGCCGCTCCTCTCCGCGCCACGACAGCAGCGGCGCGCCGCTCATCGGCTCCACGGGGGGCGCCTCGGGCACCTCCTCGCCGGCGAGCAGCGCCACCACCTGTCCGAGCGAGCGGACGCCGAAGACCTCCAGCTCCGTCACCATCGCCGCCTCGTCAACCTGCGGCTCCGGCACGTAGACGGTGCGCAGCCCCTGCGCCGCCGCCGCCATGGCCATCGGCAGCACCCCGGGCACGCAGCGCACCCGTCCGTCGAGGGTGAGCTCGCCGATCATCGCGGCTCCCCGCATCGCGGCCGCCGGGATGTCGGGGTCGGCGGCCGCCAGCACGGCCACCGCGATGGCCAGGTCGAAGTGGGGTCCGCGCTTGGGCAGGTCGGCGGGCGAGAGCAGGATGGTCACGCGCTTGGTCGAGGGCCAGCGACGTCGCTCGGCCTCGAAGACGGTGTTGCCGATCGCCGCCCGGCACCGGTCCTTCGCCTCGTTGATCGAGACGTCGGGCCGCCCGACCAGCGCGGTGACGATGACGCCGTTGGAGAGGTCGACCTGCACGTCGACGACGTGACCCGTCGACCCGACCAGCGCGACCGCGTGCGCCGTGGCGACCGCCATCAGGCCACCCCCCGCACGTGCGCGACGGTGGCGGCGCCGCGGCCGGCGGCCAGCACGCCCACGACGTCGATGCGCACCTCGACGTCGTGGAGGCCGTGCGCCTCGGCCCAGCGCAGCGCCAGCAGCCGCAGCCGCGCGGCCTTCGACGGCGCCACCGCCTCCAGCGGGTGGCCCCCGATCTCGCCGCTGCGGGTCTTCACCTCGCAGCAGACCAGCAGGTCGCCCTCGCGCAGCACCAGGTCGAGCTCGCCCAGCTCGCAGCGCCAGTTGCGGTCGAGCACGGTCATGCCCGCCTCGGCCAGGTGGCGCGCCGCGACGCGCTCGCCGTAGGCGCCCAGCCCCAGGTTGCGTGATCCCGTCATGGGCGCGATCCCACCAGCGCGGGCCGACGGCGCGACCCTCGCTGGCTCCGGCTGTGGACGACGGGTGCCCCGCTCCGGCCTGTGGACGTTTCCCGGCCGTCCCCCGCCTTTTCTAGACCAGTTGTGGCCCAGGGTGATCAGTTCGCCTGTTTCTCCGGACGAAATGCCCGATTTGCGAGCACACTCGTGCCACTCACACCGCGTGCCCGCCCGACCGTGCCCCGAGGACCCACCACCATGCTGCTGCGACGACGCCCCCGCGGCGAGGACGGCGCCGTCGCCGTCGAGGCGGCCCTGGTCATGCTCCCGCTCTTCCTCGTCGTCATCGGCATCCTGGAGATGTCGTTCCTGATGCGCGGCGTCACCGCTGCCAACAGCGCCGTCGCCGCCGGCGCCCGCAGCGCGAGCGTCTCCGCCGCGGCCGGCCCCTGCGGCTCCGCGTGCAGCAACACCGCGACGCCGAAGCTGGCCGAGGTGACCGTCGACGCCATCGAGCGCAGCGGCACCGCCCTGCCGAGCCAGGCGATCGAGTGGGTGATGGTCTACGACGCCGACACCAACGGCATGCCCACCGGGCAGACCGGCGGGTTCGACATCACCAAGTGCACCCTCAACTGCGTCGTGTACACCATGAAGAGCAACGGCCACCTGGAGTACCAGTCGGGGGCCTGGAACACCACGGCCGAGGTCAACGCCTGCGTCAACGACCCCAACCGCACCGCCGTCGGCGTGGCGATCCGGGCGAAGCACTCGTGGTTCACCGGCTTCTTCGGGCAGACCTACTCCTTCAACCAGCGCAACGTGATGCAGTTCGAGCCCCTCCCCAACGACTCGTGCGGCAAGGGGAAGCACGCGTGAGCAGCCGGCCTCGCCCCGGCCGGCCGCGCGAGGAGCGCGGGTACGCCGCCGTGCTCACCGCGGTCTTCGTCGCCTTCGTGATGCTGCCGTGCTGCGCGATCGCCATCGACGTGGCCAGGATGTACCTGGAGATCCAGCGGGTGCAGAACGCCGCCGACGCCGCGGCGCTCGCGGCCGTCACCTACCTGCCCGACGACTTCAACGCCGCGGCCACCACCGCCCGCGCCGTCTCGGGCAAGAACGGCTACCCCGACACCGACCCGGTCGACGTCGAGGTCGCCCTCGGCACCAAGCCGACCCAGCTCAAGGTCACGGTCACCAGCACGATCAGGAACAGCTTCGCCGGCGCGTTCGGCATGGACCTCGCCACCGTCAAGCGCAGCGCGGTCGCCGACTACAACGGCCCGGCCCCCATGGGCAGCCCGTGCAACAGCTTCGGCAACGAGCCGCCGCCCGGGCAGTCCGAGGCCTACGCCCCAGGTCAGCAGACCGTCGCGGCCCCGCCCGGCGGCGCCACCTGCAGCACCAAGCCCGACTTCTGGGCCGCGATCGCGGGACCCGGCACCCCGAAGGCCAACGGCGACGCCGTCATGACGCGCTCCTGTGCCGCAGGCACGTCCGGGTGCGACGGCACCGTCAACGCCGAGTTCGACCCGACCGGCTACTTCTACGTGGTCCGGGTCGAGCAGGCAGCGGTCGGCCAGCCGGTGCGGCTGCAGGTCTTCGACCCCGCGCACGTCGCCGTCGGTGACAACTGCGAGAACGCGCCGAAGGAGGTCGAGCCCGCGACGACCAAGCTCGAGGACGTCATGAACCCCTACACCCACGACGGCCTCACCCGGTACGCCGGTGGCGCGGCGGGCAGCTACTGCAGCGGCGACGTGGGCAGCGGCGTGATCACCTCCTTCGCCGTGCGTGGTCCCACCGACACCTACCAGCCGGTCAACGGACCCGCCATGACCGACTGCGTGCGCCAGTTCAAGTCCTACGGCGCCGGGACGGCGACGAGCAAGACGCTGCGCGAGAAGCGCAACGACGGCACCGCCAACGGCAGCTACAACCGCGAGGTCGCGCGGGTCTTCCGGCAGTGGGTCGACCTGTGCACCTTCACCCCGACCAAGGCCGGGGACCACTACGTCCAGGTGCGCACCAACGTCTCGCTGACCGGCGCCGCCCTGACCGACACGATCGGCGGCATCTACGGCGGCAACCAGCGCGTCTTCACCCAGATGGACGACGACACGACCGTGGGCGGCTCGGGCAACAACCGCTTCGCCTTCCGCGCCGTCGGTCCCGCCAAGGCCTCCGTGAGCATCTCGGGGTGGGAGGAGATGGGGGTGTACGCCAACTACCCGCAGGCCAACACGATCTTCAACCTGGTGCGGGTGATCCCCGCGGCGGCGACGAAGACGCTCATCATCACCTTCTTCGACGTCGGCGACGCCGCCGGCGCGGGCACCATCAAGGTGCTCAAGCCCCTGGACTCCAACCTGCCGGACACCCTCACCGGGTGCACCGGCAGCGGCGTGCGCACCGGGGCGCTGGCCAGCTGCCAGCTCACCAACGTCAGCTCCAGCTCGGGCTTCAACGGGAAGACCCAGACCGTGCGGGTGCCGATCCCGGCCGACTACACCTGCGAGTCGACGAAGCGGGGCGGCTGCTGGTTCCGGCTGACGGTCTCCTTCCCCAGCGGCGTCACCGACACCACCACCTGGTCGGCCCGCGTCGAGGGCGACCCGGTGCGCCTGATCGAGTAGCGCTCAGCCCTTGGGGGGCTCGATCTCGCCGTGGGCGAGCTCCTCGACGTTGACGTCCTTGAAGGTCAGCACCTTGACGTTCTTGGCCAGTCGCCGGGCGGGGCGGTACATGTCCCACACCCAGGCGTCGGTCAGCGTGACCTCGAAGAAGACCTCGCCGGTCTCGCTGCGGGCCTTCACGTCGACCTGGTTGGCGAGGTAGAAGCGGCGGTCGGTCTCCACGACGTACTTGAAGATGCCGACGACGTCGCGGTACTCGCGGTAGAGGTCGAGCTCCATCTCGGTCTCGTACCGCTCCAGATCCTCCGCGCTCATCGTGATGCCTCCTGCAGCTCCGGACCGGTCATGGCGTCGGGGCTGATGCTCTCAGGCCCGGCAAACAGCTCGAGCTGGGGCTCCAGCGCCAGCGGCTCCGGGTCGACGATGCCCGCGGCACGTCGCACGTTGACGAAGCGCATCCGGTGCACCGGGCTCGGCCCGTGCTCGGTCAGCGCCGCCGTGTGCTCCTCGGTGATGTAGCCCTTGTGGGTCGCGAAGTCGTAGACCGGGTAGCGCTCGTGCAGGTCGCACATCAGCCGGTCGCGCGTGACCTTGGCGACCACCGACGCGGCGGCGATGCAGCCCGCGACCCGGTCGCCCTTCCACATCGCGAGCCCGGGCACCTCGAGGCCGTCGACGGGGAAGCCGTCGGTGAGCACGTACGCCGGCCGCGAGGCCAGCCGGGCCAGGGCGCGCCGCAGCGCCTCGACGTTGGCGACGTGCATCCCGAGGCGGTCGCACTCCCCCGGCTCGACCACCACGACCGACCACGCGGCCGCACGACGCAGCACCTGCTCGTAGCAGCGCTCGCGGGCCCGTGCGGTGAGCAGCTTGGAGTCGGCGAGCCCCGGCACCTGTCCGGCGCGCCCGTCCGGCAGCACCACCGCCGCCGCGACCAGCGGCCCGGCGCACGCACCGCGACCGGCCTCGTCGACGCCGGCCACCGGGGTGAGCCCGACCCGCCGCAGCGCGCGCTCGTAGCCGTAGAGGCCGGCGTCGCGCCGTACCGTCGCGCCACGCGGCAGTCCGCTCATCCGGCGCCCGCCCCGCTGCCCCCCTGGGGGTCGGGGACGCCGTCGAACACCTCCGGCCGGTCGATCAGCTCGGCGCGGCCCCAGGGCCACACCAGGGCGAAGACCTTGCCGACGACGAGGTCCTCCTTCACGAAGCCCCCGCCGGGGCCGCCCATGTGACCGCGGGAGTCGTAGGAGAAGGCGCGGTTGTCGCCCATCATCCACAGGTAGCCGTCGGGGACGGTCTTGTCGAAGGTGACGTCGGAGGGCTCGGTGCCGCGCGGCAGGTAGGCGCGCTCGTCGAGCGGCTCGCCGTTGACCGTGAGGCGGCCGTCGTCGTCGCAGCACACGATCCGGTCACCGCCGACGGCCATCACCCGCTTCACCAGGTGGCCACCGGTGGGGTAGAGCCCGATCCGCTCGAGCACCTTCGACACCGGGCCGGTGGCACCGGCGGTGTCGACGGGGTCGAGCCAGCCGCCGGGGTCCTTGAAGACGATGATGTCGCCCCGCTGCGGCTCGCCGGCGCCCCAGTAGGAGACCTTCTGCACCAGGATCCGGTCGTCCTCGACGAACTGCGGCTCCATCGAGGGCGAGGGGATGTAGAACGCCTGCAGGAAGAGCGCCTTGATCAGCACCGCGAGCGCGAGCGCGATGCCGAGCAGCACCACCGACTCGAGCCACAGCGGCATCGGCTTCTTGCCGGCGCGCTGCTCCTTGCGCCTGCGACGCCGGCCGCCCGAGGTGTCGGTGGCCTCGTCGACGTCAGTCACGGCACGAGCCTACGTCGCCCGACCACGGTGCGCGTGCGGGCCTCAGGCCTCGCGACGCTCCTTGATCTTGGCGGCCTTGCCGCGCAGGTTGCGCAGGTAGTAGAGCTTCGCGCGACGCACGTCACCACGGGTGACGACCTCGACCTTCTCGAAGATCGGGGAGTGCAGCGGGAAGGTGCGCTCCACGCCGACGCCGAAGGAGACCTTGCGGACCGTGAAGGTGCGACCCACGCCGGAGCCCTGCACCTTGATCACGACGCCCTGGAAGACCTGGACGCGCGAGCGGTTGCCCTCGACGACCTTGACGTGCACCTTGACGGTGTCGCCGGCGCGGAAGTCGGGGTTGTCGTCGCGCAGGGTGGCGGCGTTGAGCTGGTCGATGACGTTGGACATCTCGGTCTCCTCGTGACGGCCACAGGTCGGCCACGGAATCGGGGTGGTTGCTCGTGGTGGCCCTGGTGGTCGTGAAGCCGCCGAACCGGTCAGCCCCCTGTGGCAGGAGACCGTGGCGTACGGGCCAAGGGACGATTTTGCCACAGGGCACGGCAGGGGTGGAAATCGAGCAGCGGACCCCCGGTGTCCGCCACGACTGGTAGGACGGGCCCATGACACAGCAGTGGAGCCGGGCGCAGGTGCTCGCGCACCGCGTGGTCGCCCAGCAGCTCGACCGCGACCCGGGTGCCAGCACCGACCCGAGCGCGGTGGCGCTGCTCGACCTCGGCGCCCAGGACACCGGCCCGGACGGTGCCCGGTGGGCCCTGGAGATCCGTGGCGCCCACCTCGATCCCGCCGACCTGGTGTGGGCCTGGACCCTGCGCGGCGCCCCCCACGCCTACCGGCGCTCGCAGGCGGCGGCCGTGGCCGCGGCGACGTGGCCGTGGTCGGAGGCCGACGCCGCCAAGCGGGTCTTCGACGCCGCCGCCCGCTTCGCCGCGGCCGACGTGACGGTGCTCGACGCCCTGGAGCGCCTCGCCGACGAGATGCGCGACGTCGTCAGCGCCCCCACGGTCAAGGGCGAGGTCTCCTCCGCGCTCCACGAGCGCTTGCCCTCGAGCTGGCAGCGGTGGTGCCGGCCCTGCCAGGCCGAGCACCTCTACGAGCAGCCCTTCCGGCTCGCCGCCCTGCACGCCGGGCTCGAGCTGGAGGCCGGCACCTCACCCCCGGTGCTGCGACGTCTCCCGCGGTGGCGCGGCCCGGCCGCCCGGGTCCCCGCCGCGCTCGACCCGGTGCGCGCCGCGCTCCGGCTGCTCGGGCCCGCCACCCACAAGCACGTGGCGGAGTACCTCGACACCCCGGTCGCCGAGGTGCGGGGGCGCTGGCCCGACGACGCCCGCGAGGTCGCGGTCGACGGGCAGCGGCGCTGGACGGTCGGCACCCCCGAGCCGCCCGAGCCCGACGCCGCGCGCGGCGTCGTCCGGCTGCTGGGGCCCTACGACCTCTTCCTGCAGGCACGCGACCGCGACCTCCTGGTCCCCGACGCTGCCCGGCGCAAGGCGATGTGGCCGGTGCTGGGGCGCCCCGGGGCCGTGCTCGCCGGACACGAGGTCGTGGGCACCTGGCGGCCCCGCACGAGCGGGAGGAGGCTGCGGCTCGTGGTCGACCCGTGGGCCCGCCTGCCCGCCCAGGCCCTGCTCGAGGAGCAGGCCGAGCGCCTCGCCGACTTCCGCTCCCTCACCTTCGCGGGCTTCCTCGACCCCTGACCTCGGCCGATCGGTGAGGGTCCTCAGCCTCGGGGTGTGGATGCGGAGACTCCCCGCCCGACGGCGCAGGTCTCGAGACGGCCGGTCCGGCCCCTCCTCCGTCGGGTCCGGCCTGGCCTCCTCGACCTCCCGCCCTGCTCCGAGGCTTCGTCCCTCAGCCTCGGGGGCGGGACTTGGTGAGGACGACGGCGCCGTGGGGGGCGGAGAGATCGGGTCGGAGGCGGTAGCCGGCCCGCTTGTACATCCGCTGGTTGCGCGCGGAGCCGGCACCGGTGAAGAGGACGAAGCCGGTGACCTCGGGCGGGGCCGCCTGCTCGATCGCGGCGAGCAGGAAGCGGCCGAGGCCGGCGCCCTGCAGATCGGGGGCGGCCATCAGCCGGCCGATGTCCCAGGTGCGCTCGTCCTGCAGCCGGCCGCGCGCGGCGCCGACCAGCCGGCCCTCGTGGCGCAGCACCAGGGTGGTCCACTCCCCCAGCCAGGCTCGCACCTCGGCCAGCGACTCGTGCATCGCCGGCACGTGCACACCGGGGTTGGCCTTCTGCTCCTCGACCCAGCAGGCCCGCTGCAGCGTGTAGACCTCGCCGGCGTCGGACGGCTGCGCCGCGCGCAGCAC
This sequence comes from Marmoricola sp., assembly GCA_052040065.1. Taxonomy (GTDB): domain Bacteria; phylum Actinomycetota; class Actinomycetes; order Propionibacteriales; family Nocardioidaceae; genus Marmoricola. Next base: position 69 of record JBQGFI010000044.1, on the reverse strand, counting down.
GGCGTCGAGGCCGCCCACCTCGACGACCGAGGAGGGGTGCAGCAGGTCGGGGCGCCGCGCCGCCGTACG
>JBQGFI010000043.1:0-10581 GCA_052040065.1 Marmoricola sp. | reverse complement strand
GCCACCGCGGCCCCGGGCAGCAAGAGCGCGCTGATCGGGTCGGCGGCCCGCCCCATCGGACGCCGAACGCCGACCGGGGTGCCGACGGCCAGCTCCGCGCTCAGGGCGGGGGTCACCACCACGTTGCCCGCGTCGGGCGCGAGCAGGGTCTGCGCCGGCAGCGCGGTCACGGTCACGACCTGGGCCGTGCCGCCCGTGCCGAGCCGGAGCACCGTCCCGACCGCGATCCCGAGCCGGTCGTCGAGCGCGAGCACCCGGGTGCCGGCCGCGGAGGTGGCGGTGGCCAGCTTGTCGGCGGGCACCACCGCGTCACCGGCCGTGGGGCCCGCCGCGAGACCCGCGACCACGACCGCGTCGCCGGTGACGGTCTGCACCGCGACGGACTGCGGGCTCCCGCCCGGGTCGACGACCAGCCGCTGCCCGGGCACCAGACCCGCGCCCTCGCCGGGCTGCAGGGTCAGGGTCCCGGTGCCGACGGTGACCGCGCTCAAGGTGCGGTCGGCGGCGGGCACGACGACCTCCGCGAGGGTGCCGGCCTCGAGGTCGTCCGGCACGCCGGGCACCAGCGCCACGGCCGAGAGCGACCCCAGCCCGCGTACCTCGCGGTCGGGGCCGTCGCCGACCACCACCAGGCGGGCGGCGTTGGCGAACTGCGTGCCCCGGGCGTCGACGAAGACGAGCGTGCTCCCGGCCACGGCGTGGGTCAGCTGGGCGTCGCCGGTGCCGCCCAGGGTCACCGACGACACCGCGGCACCGGCCTCGTGGGCCGCGGCGAGGGGGGCGTCGAGCGCGACCCGGGCGGTGCGGTGGGTCGGGCTCACCGCGGTGATCTCGGAGACCGCCCGGGCCAGCCGGTAGTCCGCGGCACCGCTCGGCCCGACCTCGAGCACGAGGTCGCCGGCCAGCAGCGCCGTCTCGTCGTCCAGGGCGTCGACGTCGGCGTTGGGGCCGCGCAGCACCACGCTCGCGGCCCCGCGGGGCGCCGCCGCCTCCAGGGTGAAGGCGACCGCGGAGGAGCGGGTGCGGTCGTGCACCTGCTCGGTGGCCGCGTGGGTGCGCACGAGCGGCAGGTCGACCGGCACCATCACGGTCTCGGCGACAGGCGCCGCCTGCAGCTGGCGGTACTCCGCGCTGCTGCCGTCGCCGACGCGGACCCAGTCGTCGGTCCCCAGCCCGGTGCTGTCGAGCACCACCAGCGACGGTGGGGCGGCCGCGCTCCCGGTGCCCTCCCCCGCGGCCCGCAGCAGGCGCGTGACGATCGGGGCGGTGCCGCCGCGGTCGAAGAGCGAGGACGACGCCCTCGTCGCCGAGGGATCGACCGTGCGCACGACGTAGACGCGCTTGCCGCCGTTGGTGAAGAAGCCCTCCACGGCGTGCGGGAGGTAGCGGTGGCTCCCGTAGTCCTCACCGGCGCGCAGCAGCCCGCCGTACCAGCGGCTGAACTCCCCCACGCTCGTGATCAGCACCGGCACGTCGACCGGGCCGCGCTCGGTGACGCCCACCATGCCGCAGGTGCTGGTGCTGACTCCTTCGATCGGCTTGGCACCGGTGTCGATCTCTTCGACGTACACGCCGGGAGCGAGGTACTCGGGCATCTGGTCCTCCGTGGGTGGCGACGCTCAGCCGAGCGTCAGGTCGAGTGCGGTGGTCGGCGCGGTCAGGGTGTGCCGGGTGCGCGCCGACAGCGGTCCCGAGGTCGCGACGACCCGGACGGCGGCGAGGCCGCTCACGGCCGGCAGCCGCGCGACGCCGGTGGCGTCGCTGACCACGTCGTAGCGGGCCGTGGTGCGGTACTCCGGCGGGGCGAGCCCACCGCTGACCCGGACCAGCTGCCCCGTGGGCAGGCCGGTCGTGGTGGTGACGTGCAGGGTCCGGTCGCCCTCGAGGGCGGCCGCGACCGTGGTGGCGGTGGCCGCGCCGGGTGCCGGCACGGTCAGCCGGACGACCGGGGTGGCGTCGGCGTGACCGGTCCGGAGCGGGTGGGCGAGCCGCAGCGTGGCGGGTGAGAGCGGGTCGGCGGGTCCCTCGACCGCGGTCACCTCGACCCGCTCGGCACGGTCGGGGTCGGCGAGGTCCAGCCCGACCAGGTCGCCGGGGACCAGTCCGTGCACGGCGTCGACCACGAGGGCCGCCGCTCCGGGCGCGACCCCGCCCCACAGCCGGCGGTCGGGCTCGGCGGGGGCGGTGGCGGCGACCGCCTCGACCGTCGCCGGATCCGGCCGGGCGGCGCTCAGTCCGAGCGTGAGGGCCACCAGCGGGGTGGTCGCAGGGGCCGTGCCCAGGGCGTCGAGACCGGCCCACCAGCCGTCCACCCGGACCTCGGCGCCGGGCAGGGGCTGCGGCCGGTTGGCGGCGTCGAGCTCGTAGGTGGCGACGGTCAGCACCGTCGCCAGGCGGCGCATCCGCACCACGCCGAGGTCGGCCGCGGTGAACGTCGCGGGGAAGCCCGCCTGGGCGGGGAGCACGACCTGCTCGTGGCGGCTCTCGTAGCCCCTCGCGCCGATCTCCACCGCGAGGGTGCCCGCGGCGGTGGCCAACCCGGGGAAGACCTGCACGGGTACGCCGACCAGCCCCACGAAGCCGCTCCCCGCCACGCGCGGCTCCAGCCCCCGGCCGCCGGCGTCGATCCCCACCGGGCCGAGCACCGGTCCGCCCGAGGCGTCGTCGACCAGCTGGGCGACCACGACCGCCTGCCGGACCCGGCCGCGCTCCCGGGGCCCGAGCCCGCTGACCGTCCACGGCCGACCGCGTGCCACGACGGTGCTGCGCGCGGTCTGGCCGGGCGCGCTCACGACGTGCCTCCCACGACCAGGACGGGGTCGACCAGCGGAACCCGCACCGGCGGGCCGGACTCGTCGCGGGTCGGGGCCTCGATGTCCACCACGGTCACCTCGAAGGAGACCGAGGTGCGGTACGACGTGGCCAGGGCGTCCCAGATCCGGGCCAGCTCGTCGATGCCCAGCGACTCGAAGCGCGCGGTCAGGCTGGTGCGCGTGCCCTGGAAGTCGTCACGCAGGTCGACGCCGGAGAGGGTGGGGTGGTCGTGCAGCACCTGCAGCGCCTTGCCGAGGATGACCTGCTCGGTCTCCGGGGCGTCCTCGACGTTGGTCGGCATCACCGGGGCGAGCAGGTAGTGCAGCCGCACCGGCAGCGGTGCCGGCCTGGTCCTGGTGGCGCTGACCCGCTCCGCGGGCCGGTTGAGCGTCGCCTCGTCACGGGTGACGCGGTAGAGCCAGACCGACAAGCCACTGCGCGAGCCGGTCATCTCCGCCGGGGTGTTGAGGTAGACCCGCAGCGTGCCGCCGCCGGTGAACGACGGTCCGAGGTCCGGGTCGGTCTCGAACGCCGCCTGCAAGGTGTCGGCCAGCGTCCTGCTGGCCGCCCGGATCGCGGTGATCACGTGGCCTCCCCACGGGCCTCGGGCAGCCGCCGGATCGCGGCGACCAGGGCGGCGGGCGAGAGCTCCCCCAGCTCGGTGCGCTGCGGCACCAGCTGCCACAGCGAGGCGCCGCGCCCGTCGGAGACCGTGGTGATCACCCGGGGCCGGCCGCCCCGGCCGGTGAGCCACGCGGTCGCCCGCAGGTCGTCGGCGTCGTTCCACACCACCAGGTCCGCGTCGATCGTTCCCAGCTCCTGTCCCGGCTCGGGGACGGCGAGGTCGGCGACCACCTCCAGGTCGTGCTCCCGGGCCAACGCCCGGCCGATGATGTCGCCGAGCAGGCCCGAGCACCCGACCAGGGCGATCCGCACGCGCGGTGGCGCCGGCGCCAGATCGTCCACGGGGTCTCCCTCCGTCCGTGACGAGCACACCGCCGCGAGACCCGGTGGCGCCATCGGCCGCGGGATCTGTCTTGGGTCCGGGGGCCCGGACCCCGCCGCCCCGGCCGCCCCGGCGCGGCGGCGACGGATCCGGACCGGTCCGGATCTCGCGAGGGCGCGGCGCGCCGCCCCGGAGCGGCGTCCGCGTGTGGCTCAGGCGGACGCGGGACCGGGCCGGAGGTCGGCCGGGAGACCGGGCCCCTCCGCCGGACGCGGCCCAGACCGCCGCACCGCGGCGATGTCGTGCCGGGCCGCGACACCGTGCTTGGCGAGCACCTGGTGGACGTGGTTCTTCACGGTGCTCAGCTGGAGGTCCAGGGACCGGGCGATCTGCTTGTTGCTCAGCCCGGCCTCGAGCAGGGCCAGCACCTCCAGCTCCCGCGGAGTGAGCTGCGGGGGGACGACGACGGCCCGTCGGGCGCGCGCCTGGTGCGCGATGTGCGACAGCAGCTCCGCCGCGATCCGTCCCGAGCAGGTCGCCTCGCCCCGCTCCGCGGCGCGCAGCGCCTCACCGAGCTCGTCGAGGGTGGCCTCGCGCGAGACGTAGCCCGCGATGCCCGCCTCGGCGCAGGCGACCACCTCGGCGCCGCTGTCGGGCACCCCGAGCGCCACCACCTTGGTCCGTGGGCGCGCGGCCAGCACGGCCTCGACGGTCTCGCCGCTGCGGGCCAGGGTCATGTCGATGAGCACGACGTCGGCGCCCTCGCGGGCCGCGACGACCGCCTCGGCGCCGGTGGCGGCGGTACCCGCCTCGTCGACGTACGGGAGCCGTCCGAGCGCGTCCGCGACGCCGTCCCGGTAGAGACGGATCTCGGTGACCACACAAACCTTCACGTCGTGTCTGCCTCCTGCGGGGCAGGGCCCGGCACCCGCCGCGCTCGGAGCCTGCTTCCCGAAGGGTCGTCTCGATGCTAGCCAGGTTTGGCGTGCCGTGCAGGGCGCACTAGACCGGCGCGGCCGGCGAGTCCCGGGGCTCAGGCCGGGTCCCGCTCCACCAGCTGCACGCGTCGCACCGAGGCCGAGCCCCGCCCGAGGTGGGCGACGGCCTCGGCCCGGGTCCAGGGGCGATCGGGCAGGGTGCGGACCTCGACCTCGAGCGACACCGGGGCGGCGAACGGGAAGGGGTCGAGCTCGATGACCGGGCCCGCCGCCCCCACCCGTGACACCCGGGCGACGAGGTCGACCCGCGGTCCCCCGGGTGACACCCCGACGGTCGGGAGCCGCACCGCCTCGGCGACGTGCTCGGTGTGGGACATCTGCGGACCCCACGGCACCACCGGCGACGGCGGCGCGGGCTGATCGGGCACGACGCAGCAGAAGAGGGAGAGCAGGTCCCACAGCTGCAGCAGCTCGAAGTGGTGCCACAGCCGGGTCTCGAACACCGCGCGCGGCTCCGGCTCGGTCCACACCTGCTGGCGCACCTCGATCCAGCGCTCCTCCTCGGCGCGGACGGCGGCGGCCAACGCCTCGCCGTCACCCGGGGTGCGAGCCAGGCGCGTCGTCGCCCGGGGCCGCTGCCAGCGGCCCCGGTAGATCCCCGACCAGTGCATGCCGACGAGGAGGCCGGCGTACGCGTCGAGCATGGAGACGCGCTCGACCCCCGCGCGGTAGAGCGGGATGTGCCGCTCCACGTCGATGTCGAGGAAGTGCAAGGGCCGCTCGGCGAGCTCGTCGAAGAGCAGGGCACCGTCGATCGCGCGCCAGCCCTCGTCGTGGCTGTCGGCCGCGAGCGAGACCGCGGGCAGCGGCGTCGGGGTCGCGAAGACATGGTTGCCCCAGGCACTCGCGAGCTCGCCCGCCACCCGGCCGTGCTCCACCTGCTCGACGAGCTCGATGGCGCCGTCGCGTCGGTTGATGATCACGGGGTCTCCTCCACGGGGTCAGGGCCGGGCGCGCTCGACGGTCTCGCGCGCGGCCCGGACGGTCGCGGCATCCATCACCCGGCCCGACGGGTCGCGCAGCACGCCGACACCCCGGGCGAGGGACTCGTCGTAGGCCCGCAGGACGGCGCGCGCGGCGGCGAGCTCCTGCGCGCCGGGAGTGAACACCTCGTTGATGACCGGCACCTGCCGCGGGTGCACGGCGGTCCGGGCGCGGAAGCCCTGGCCGAGCTGTTGGAGCGCCGTCGCCCGGAGACCGGCGACGTCGTCGACGGCCGTGTGGACCGGACCGATCGGGCGATCGAGCCCGGCGGCCGCCGAGGCGATGACGACGCTCGACCGGATCGGCGCGAACTGGGTGCGGTCCTCGTCGGGCACCAGTCCGAGCTCACCGGCGAGGTCGGCCTCGCCGATGCCGAGGCGACGCACGCGGTGGTGGGCGGCGACGTCGCCCAGCCGCTGGAGGCCCGAGGCGGTCTCCAGGATCCCGACGACCGGCGTCGAGCCGACCTGGAGGTCACGCGCGGACTCGAGGTCGGCCAGCACGGCGTCGAGCTCGTCGAGAGGCTCGGGCTCGACCTTGGGCAGGAGCAGGCCGGTGAGCCCGGGGCCGACCACCGCCGTGGCGTCCTCGGCGAGCGTGGTCGGCTCGACGCGGACCCAGAGCTGGCAGCCGCCCGCGTGCTCACCGACGTACGCCGCCACGGCCTCGCGGGCCGCGCCCTTGCGCTCGGGCGCGACGGCGTCCTCGAGATCGAGGATCACCGCGTCGGTCCCCGAGCCCACCGCCTTGTCGAAGCGGTCGGGCCGGTCGCCCGGCACGTAGAGCAGGCTGCGCGCCGCGGGCATCACCGACCCGTCGGGCGGCTCAGGTACCGACCCCGCGGCTCGCCGACGACCTTGCCGCTCTCGAGCACCCGGCTGCCCCGCAGGAAGGTGTCGGTGACCGCCGCGGTGAGCTCGAAGCCCTCGAACGGCGTGTACTCCTGGGTCGACTCGCTCTCGGCCGCTCGGACCGTCCACGTGTGCTCCGGGTCGACCAGCACCAGGTCGGCGTCGAAGCCGACGGCGACCGCGCCCTTGGTGCGCAGCCCGAAGCGCCGGGCCGGGTTCCACGAGGTCAGTCGGGCCACCTCGCCGAGCGGAAGACCGCGCCGGCCACCCTCGCTGACCATCCCGGCGAGGAGGTACTCCGCGCCGCCGAAGCCCGACTTGGCCAGGAACACGTCGTCCTTCGGCTCGCCGAACTTCAGCTCCTCCCTGCAGCAGGCGTGGTCGCTGACGACCCAGTCGACCTCGCCCCGCAGCACGTGGCCCCACAGCGCCTCGACGTCCTCGCGAGGACGGATCGGCGGGTTCACCTTCGCGCCGAGGTTGGCCGCGGTGTCGATGTCGGCGAGCAGGTGCCCGACGGTGACCTCGCGTCGGAAGCTGACCTCCGGGAAGGTCGCGGCCATGCGCAGCGCGGCGTCCATCGCCTTCGCGGACGACAGGTGCAGCAGGTTGATCGTGGGCAGCTCGGTCTCGTGCGCGAGGTAGGACGCGATGGTCACCGCGAGCCCCTCGGAGTGCTGGGGTCGCGAGGCGCTGTAGGCCGCCAGACCGCTGAACTCCCCCGACTCCTCGACCATCTTGGTGTAGGCGGTCATGATCTCGGCGGTCTCGCAGTGCAGCGACAGCGAGATCTCCTCGGCCAGGTCGGGGTGGTCCTCACGGGCCCGCTGCACCGCCCGCATCACGAACTCGAAGTGTGCGATGTCGTAGCGCTCGTCCTCGGGGATCATCAAGAAGTCGCTCTGGCTCGACGAGCGGCCGTGCAGGCCGTGGCTGCCGTAGAACATGAAGATCTTGAACGACGTGACGCCGTGCTCCCCCACCAGCGACGACACCTCGCCCAGGTGCTCCTTGCTCATGGGTGCGAGGTGGAAGCCGTAGTCGACGTAGGCCGCACCCTCGGACGCCGCCAGGACGTCGGGGAAGAAGTCGGCGTAGGCGCCACCCTTGTTGAGGTAGTACTGGCCGGTGCGCATGTAGTTGAGCGCGGAGGTCACGCCTCCCTGCGCGCACGCCCGACTCTCGGTGCGGGTGTCGGTCGTGAGGTCGTTGTAGATGCCCCAGTGCTGGTGCGCGTCCACCACCCCGGGGAACAGCAGCTTGCCGCCGCCGTCGACGACGGTCGCGCCGGTGGTGTCGAGGTCGGGACCGACCTCGGTGATGACGCCGTCGGTGACGGCGACGTCCCACGACTGCGGCTCCGCGTGGTCGTGGTGCACGACGCGCGCGTTGGTGACGACGAGGTCGGGAGTGCTCATGAGCGTTCCTTTCGGGACTGCGTGCGGGAGAGGTGGGGCAGGGCGGCCGCGAGGTCGGCCATGAGGGCGGAGACCGACGTGCCAGCCTCCGAGGACAGGACCCGGCGCTGCACGTCGTCCGCGACGTCGTCGGCGATCGTGCCGGCGCAGTTCGTCCGGAACTTCAGGGCCAGCTCGGCGTCGGAGAGAGGGCGCTCGGGTCCGCCCCGGTTGGCCAGGACCTTCTCCTCCACGACCGCGCCGTCGGACGTCGTGAGGCGCGCGACGGCGGGGAACTGGTGCGGGAAGATGGCGTCGCACTCCTCGTCGCCGACGACCGTGACGAGCGCCATCAGCCGGCGCCGCTCCGGGTCCCGGGCGAGCGCGTCGGAGTAGTCCTCGAGACCCATGCCGAGGCCGGAGCCGTCGCCGACGAGACCTGCGACGACGGCGAAGGGTCCGCTGAACTGCGCCTGGTAGCCGGTCTCCGGCGCGCGCTTGACCTCGATCGGCTGACCGATGGTGCGCACGACCGCGGACGGCACCCTCAGCTCGATGGCGGCGACCTCCTCGGTGCCCACCCCGCGCTCGCGCAGGCGGCGCCCCGCGTCGACCGCGGTGTGGGTGAAGTGGTTGGCCGGGTAGGGCTTGAAGAAGATGCCCGGCACGGCCCAGGTCGTGCCAAGACCCTCGGAGACGTGCTCGACCCTCGCCTTGCCGTGCAACCAGGCCTCGAAGAACCCGAAGCGCCCCTCCAGGACCGTGGGCGGGCCGGTGATGCCGCGACGGACCAGCTCGGCCGCCATCACCGCCGAGTGGGCGGCCCAACCGCAGTGCATCCGCTTGACCGTGCCACCGGAGCGGTTGCCCTCGATGATCCCGGACGACATCGACGCGGTCACCCCGAGGACGTCGGTGACGAGGTCCTCGGGGAGCTCCATCAGCATCGCGGCGCTGACCGCGGCGCCCATCGCACCGCAGATGGAGGTCGCGTGCTGGCCATGCTCGAAGTAGACCGAGTTGCCGAGCTCCTCGTCGTAGCCCGCCATGCCGAGGCGGACGGCGACCTCGAGGCCCACGGCCACGGCGTCGAGCAGGGCACCCGCGTCGGCCCCGGCCGACTCGGCGACCGCCAGCGCCGCCGGTACGACGACGGCGCTCGGGTGGAGCACCGAGGGCAGGTGGGTGTCGTCGAAGTCGAGCGAGTGGGCCAGCACGCCGTTGACCAGGGCGGCCTGCGCGGCAGGCACCGCCTCGGCCAGCCCGAGCGCGTGCGCCTCGGCGGCGCCGCCCTGCGAGGCGACGAGGTCCAGCACGGCGGCGCTGGTGTCGAGGGACCGCGCGGCCACGCACAGGCCCAGCACGTCGAGGACCCGCTGGCGCACGCTCGCGCGCACCTCGTCGGGCGCACCCTTGAGGCGGACCTGGTCGGCCCACGCGGCGAGCTGCTGGGCCAGGGTCTGCTCCTGCTCAGGCACCGGAGACCACCGCCAGCGGTCGCACGGGCGAGCCGGTGGCGCCGACGAGCGGAAGCGCCGCGAGCACGAAGGTGAACTCGTGGGCGCCGGCCGCCGCGACGCCGTCGAGGTCGAGGGCCTCGATGATGTAGATCCCGCTCTCCACCAGGAGCACGCGGTGCGCCGGGAGGAGGCCGTGGCCGGCGCCTGGCTTGAGGCACTCGAAGGCGATGGTGTCGGCGCCGACGGCGTGGACACGGCGCCCGGCCAGCCAGGTCGCCCCGGCCTCGCTGACTCCCGGCACGCCGCTCGCCGCGCCGCGGTAGACCGACGGGTCCGGATCGGCGAAGTGGCGGCCCCAGCCGCTGCGGATCAGCACGACGTCGCCCGCACGGACCTCGGTGCCCTGGCGCTCGACGGCGTCCTCGAGCTCGGCGACGGGGATCTCGTGGCCGGCGGCGCAGCCCTCGGGGCCGTGCGCGGAGCAGACGTCGAGCAGCACGCCGCGTCGCACCATCGGCTGGATGGTGTGCACGCCGTGCTCCAGGTACTTCCCGCCCACACCGGCCTCGTAGGCGTCGGCGCCGCCGTGCAGCTTGCCGTCCTGGGAGACGTGCGCGAGCGCGTCGATGTGGGTGCCCACGTGGGTGCCCATCGAGATGAAGTCGTTGGCGGCCGAACCGCCGTCGGCTCTCACCATGTCGCCGTGGCGGCGGGGCAGGGAGTGCCAGAACGCCGGGTGGTTCGGCGACTGCGGCATGCCGACGCTGAGCGGGCGGCCCAGGTCGTGGATCTGCACGCCCCGGAGCACTGCGTCCAGCAGCGCATCGGGGGCGCGGAGGGCTTGAGGTGCCATGTCGTTCCGTTCCTTGGTCTGGGCCGCACTCACGTGACGACCCCGCGGGACCGCAGCTCGTCGAGCTCGGCCTTGGTCACTCCTGCCTCTGCGAGCACCTCGTCGGTGTCCTCGCCGAGGGCTCGTCCGGTGAACCGGATCTCTCCGGGGGTCTCGGACATCCCCCACATCACGTCGTGCATGGCGAGCTCGCCGAGCTCGGCGTCGTCGACGTGCGTGATCATCCCGGTGGCCCGGACGTGCTCGTCCTCGTAGATGTCGCGGGCGTCGTAGACCGG
>JBQGFI010000042.1:0-2352 GCA_052040065.1 Marmoricola sp. | reverse complement strand
CAACGCACGACCCGCACGGTCTTCGCGCCGCGGCGGATGTCACCGAACTTGGCCCGGGCGACGACCTGCTTGGTGCCCAGCGACCGGCCGGCGTCGAAGCGGGCCACGAACTGGCCGTTGCCGTCGGCGCTGCCGCGGCCCACGACCTTGCCGTCGTACAGCACGGCGACCCGCTCGTTGGCGGCCAGGCCGCGCACACGGGCGACGAGGTCGGCACCTCGCGTGGGACGCGTGCGGTTGGTCGCGACCGCGAGCCGCTTGGCGCCGAGCGCCGTGACGGTGGCCCGGGCGATGTTGCCCTGGCGGTCGACGATCGAGTAGGTCCGGTTGGCCGACCGCTCGGGCAGGTTCACCGTGCGGGGGAAGACCGCCGAGGGGGCGTTGCGCAGGATCTTGTTGCCGGGCCCGACCAGGCAGTAGCCCTCGCCGGTCTCGAAGCCGCCGGCGCGCAGCGCCACCCGGCTCCCCGCGCGCTGGTAGCTCTGCGGGGCCGCCAGCCGCGGCACGGTGCCGAGCTCGGACTCGTCGAGCAGCGCCAGCGCCGGCAGCGCCTGCGCCATCACGCGCTGCCACTGGTCGCGGTCGCTCGGCTCGGCGCCGAGGCCGTCGTTGCGCGCCGCCTTCAGGTCGGCGGCGTTGTAGCCCAGCGCACCGCGCTCGGGGTTCATCGCGGTGCAGGCGTCAAAGGCCGTGACCTGCAGGCGACGCAGCCACGCGGCCGCCTCGGCCGCCGCAGCCGCGTCACCGGGGGCGACCGCCAGCGCCGCCAGCGCGGTGCTGTTGGCGTTGGACGCCACCTCCTCGCCGCTGCCGCCCCACGACCCGTCGGTGGCCTGGCGCGAGATCAGCCAGCGGCGCGCCTCGGCGATCGCGTTGGTGACGTCGGCACCGGGCGCCTCGATCTCCTGCAGCTGCTGCACCACGATGCCGGTGACGTCGTTGGTCGCCGCGGCGGCGTCGGTGCAGGTCAGCGCGGTCGTCGCGGTGGGCTCGGCCATCTCGAGGCGGAAGCCACCGCCGGGGCACTGCTGGAAGAGCAGGTACTCCGCCGCCGCAGCGGCCTCCGGCGACCCGGCGGCGGCGAGGCCGCGCGCGGCGAAGGCCTGGCCGAGGGTGTTGGCGTAGTCGGTGCGCGTGAAGTCGGCGTCACCCGCCTGGCCGACGGGCGGCTGCACGTCGCCGTCCTTGGTCAGGTTGTCGACGATGCGTCCCTGCGAGTCGCCGGCGTCGGTGGTGAGCGTCTCGAGGCGCTGCACCAGCTCGATGCTGCCGGCCGAGGTGGGTCCGCCCTGCTGGGTGAGCAGCGTGAGCGCCTTGCCGGTCGCGTTGGCGGCCTGGCTCACGAAGTCGGACGGCGTGCCGTCGGTGTCGTCGTCGAAGGAGTACTCCGCCTGCACGTAGGCCTGGCCGCGGGCGCCCCGCACGGCCGAGAGCACGGAGGCGATCGCGGCGTCCTGGCCACCGACGGCGGCCAGCGACAGGGCGGCGTCGATCGTGAGGCCGACGTCGCCGCCACCGAACTGGCCGGGCAGCAGGCCGTCGGCGCCGAGCTCGTCGGCGAGCCAGGCGGCGCCGGCCGACGAGGCGACGTCCGTCGGGGCTGCCGAGGCCGGCGACGACGCCGCGACGACGGCGCCCGAGGCGAGCAGGACGGTGCTGAGGGAAGCGGCGGTGGTCCGGCGCAGGCGTGAGCTCATCGAGAGATTCCTTCCCGCTGCGTTCCGCGGCAGCGCGAGTGAAGGTGACTCGTGACAGGTGCTCCGGCTCGCCCTCGTCCCCTGGGACGACGGCCTACGGTTGCGGGTCAGCGCCGGACTTCGACCGGCTTTCCCTGATCACGGGCCAGGATTGGAGTTGTCGGCCCCGACGGGGCCGCGCGCAATCTAGCACTGCCGGACCGCGCCGCGTCGGCCGCGCCCGACGGGAGGACCCGGAGGCCGGACCCGAGCCCGCCGGTCACAGTGCCAGCACGGGGATGGCGCCGATGTGCTGGTCGTGCCACGCCTCGATGTCGTCGCGCTCGAGGCCCAAGCAGCTGTCGCCGAGCGCGCCGTCCAGGTCCACCAGACCCCGGTTGACCTCGGCCTGCGGGCAGTCGGGCCCCGTCTCGCGCACCAGCTGGTGGTCTCGGAGGAACTGCGCCGCGGTGCGGGCGTGACGGCCGCCGACGGCCTGCGCGACGACGCCGGCGAAGACGCTGGGGCCGAAGCGGTCCTGGGCCCGGCGAAGGTAGTCCTTGGCCCGGGCCGCGAGCCGCTTCGTCGGATCGGTCAGTGGCGCTCCCCGCAGCGCCAGCACCGTCTTGGCCGTGACGTCGATCGCCCGGGCCGGTCGGGCGCCCGCGCTGGTCGT
>JBQGFI010000041.1:0-3586 GCA_052040065.1 Marmoricola sp. | reverse complement strand
AAGGGGAAGTCGAGCTTGCCGGCGTGATCGAGCACGTAGCGGGCGAAGGGCACGGTGAGGTCGAAGTGCCGGCCCATCCCGGCGTCGGAGCCGGCCGCGGTGTCCTGGAGCCGCTTGAGCACGTAGACCACCTTGGAGGTCTCCCCCTTGCTCAGCAGCTGGTCGAGCGGCTCGACGGCGCGGGTCTCGAGGTTGGCGAAGCCGTGCAGCTCGAAGGTCGCGGCCAGGCGCTCGAGCACCTGCTGCTCGACGACACGCTCGGCGGGCAGCAGCTCGGGGAACCCGCTCAGCGGGGTGACGCGGGCCATCTCAGAGTCCCCGCGTGGCCGGGCGGGTGGGGACGTCGTCCTGCAGGTCGAGGAGGAAGGGGTTGGTCGCCCGCTCGCGCCCGATGCTGGTCTGCTCCCCGTGGCCGGGCAGCACCACGATGTCGTCGGGCAGCGTGAGCACCTTCTCGCGCAGGCTGCGCAACATCGTCGGGTGGTCGCCGCCCGGGAGGTCGGTGCGACCGATCGAGCCGGCGAAGAGCAGGTCGCCGGAGAACATCACCTCGGAGACCTCCTGCTGCTCGTGGGGCGAGCGGAAGGTCACGGATCCCTCGGTGTGGCCGGGCGTGTGGTCGACCACGAAGTCGAGGCCGGCCAGCTGCAGCCGCTGGCCGTCGGCCAGCTCGGCGACGTCGTCGGGCTCGACGAACTCGTGCTCGCCGCCCAGCAGCATGCCGGCGCTCTCCGGCGAGATGCCGGCCATCGGGTCGGTGAGCAGGTGGCGGTCGGCGGGGTGGATCCACGCCGTGGCGTCGTAGGCGCCCGCCACGGGGGCCACGCACCACATGTGGTCGACGTGGCCGTGGGTCACCAGGACGGCGACCGGCTTGAGCCGCTGCTCGCGCACGACCTGCGCGACGCCGGCGGCGGCGTCCTTGCCGGGGTCGATCACGACGCACTCGGTGCCGGGACCCGTCGCGGCGACGTAGCAGTTGGTGCCCCAGGGCCCCGCGGGGAAGCCGGCGATCAGCACGAGGGCTCCTGCCTGGTCGGGAGGGTGACGGACCGGCCCAGCCTACTGTCCGGCTCCGGTGGTGCTGAGCCCGCTCCGGGCCATGGCTAGAGTGGCCGACGTGACCGCAGAGGAGACAGCCCTCACGACGGACCACGGTCGGGTGGCCACCGACGGCACCGTCTACGTCACCACTCCCGAGGGCGAGAAGGCCGTGGGCCAGTACCCCGAGGGCTCGCCCGAGGAGGCGCTGGCGTTCTTCACCCGTCGCTACGACGCGCTCGCTTTCGAGGTGCACCTGCTCGAGCAGCGCGTGCGCGGCGGCAAGGTGGGACCCGACGAGGCCGAGAAGGCCATCGAGCAGGTCGGCGAGCAGCTCGCGGAGCCCCGCGCGGTGGGCGACCTGGTGTCGCTCGCGGCCCGCCTCGACGCCCTGCGGCCACTGCTCGGCGTCCAGCGGGGGCAGCGCCGCGAGGAGCGCGCGCAGCGGCTCGAGGAGAGCCGTGGCCGCAAGCGCGCCATCGCCGAGGAGGCCGAGTCGATCTCGCGCGGCAACGACTGGCGCAACGGCGTCAACCGGCTGCGCGACCTGCTCGAGGAGTGGAAGGGACTCCCCCGGCTCGACAAGCGCACCGACGACGAGCTGTGGCACCGCTTCTCCGGCGCCCGCACGGCGTACACCCGGCGCCGCAAGGCGCACTTCGCCGAGCTCAACGAGAAGCGCGAGGGCTCCCGCGTGGTCAAGGAGCGGCTGCTCCGCGAGGCCGAGGCGCTGCGGGAGTCGACCGACTGGGGACCCACGTCGGGCAAGTACCGCGACCTAATGCAGCGCTGGAAGGCCGCCGGACCCGCCCCGCGCGAGGTCGAGGAGGACCTCTGGCAGCGCTTCCGGGCCGCGCAGGACGCCTTCTTCAGTGCGCGCGACGCCGCCAACGCCGAGCTCGACCGCGAGTTCGCCGCCAACGCGGAGGTCAAGGTGGCCCTGCTCGGCGAGGCCGAGGCGCTGCTGCCCGTCACCAGCGAGGGGCTCGACGACACCAAGCGCCGCTTCCGCGAGATCGCCGACCGCTGGGACGCCGCCGGCAAGGTGCCGCGCGACCAGGTGAAGTCGCTCGAGGCCCGCATGCGCAAGGTCGAGCAGGCGATCCGCCAGGTCGAGCAGGACCAGTGGCAGCGCTCGGACCCCGAGAAGTCCGCCCGCGCGGGCGACCTGCTCGGGCAGCTGGAGCGCGCGGTGGCCGACCTGGAGTCGCAGCTCGAGCGGGCCCGCGGTGCGAACGACGCCAAGCGGACCGCCGAGCTCGAGGAGTCGCTGGCCTCGCGCCGGCAGTTCCTGGAGATGGCGCGTCGTACCGCCTCCGACTTCTCCTGACCCCGGGGGTCAGTGGGTGACGCGGTAGGCGTCGAAGACGCCGTCGACCTGGCGGACGGCCTTGAGGACGTGGCCCAGGTGCTTGGGGTCGCCCATCTCGAAGGCGAACTTGCTCTTGGCGACGCGGTCGCGGCTGGTGGTGAGGCTGGCCGAGAGGATGTTCACGTGCTGGTCGGAGAGCACCATCGTGATGTCGGAGAGCAGCCGGGCCCGGTCGAGCGCCTCGACCATGATCTGCACCAGGAAGGTCGACTGCGTGGTGGGCGCCCACTCGACCTCGACCAGCCGCTCGGGCTGACCCAGCAGCTGCGTGGCGTTGGTGCAGTCGCGACGGTGCACCGAGATGCCGTCGCCACGGGTGACGAAGCCGAGGATCTCGTCGCCGGGCACCGGCGTGCAACATCGTGCGAGCTTGACCAGGACGTCGGAGACGCCCTTGACCACGATGCCCGAGTCGGAGCCCGTGGAGCTGCGCCCGGTGCGTGGCCGGGTGATGGTGACGGCCTCGGCCAGGTCCTCCGCCGCACCGGCGGCCCCGCCGGAGACCTCGATGACCTTGCGCACGACCGCCTGGGCGCCGAGGTTGCCCTCCCCCACCGCGGCGTACAGCGCGGAGACGTCGGCGAGGCGGAACTCCCGGGCGACCTCGGTCAGGGACTCGTGGGTCATCACCCGCTTCAGCGGGAGGCCCTCCTTGCGCAGCAGGCGACCGATCTGCTCCTTGCCCTGCTCGATCGCCTCCTCGCGCCGCTCCTTGGTGAACCAGTGGCGGATCTTGCTCCGCGCCCGCGGTGACCTGACGAACTGCAGCCAGTCGCGCGACGGCCCGGCGTTGGGCGACTTGGAGGTGAAGACCTCGACCACGTCGCCGTGCTCGAGCGCCGACTCCAGCGGCACCAGGCGCCCGTTGACGCGCGCGCCGATGGTGTGGTGGCCGACCTCGGTGTGGATCGCGTAGGCGAAGTCGACCGGGGTCGAGCCGGTGGGCAGCCCGATGACGTCGCCGCGCGGGGTGAAGACGAAGACCTCGGCGGAGTTGATCTCGAAGCGCAGCGAGTCGAGGAACTCCCCCGGGTCCTCCACCTCGCTCTGCCAGTCGAGCAGCTGGCGCAGCCACGGCATCTCGGAGTCGACGCCGTCGGCGGTCTTGCTCTCGCCGCCGGAGCGCATCTGCTCCTTGTACTTCCAGTGCGCCGCGACGCCGTACTCCGCGCG
>JBQGFI010000040.1:0-16969 GCA_052040065.1 Marmoricola sp. | reverse complement strand
CCGCCGACCCGCCGGCCCCCCACCCGCCCGAGCCCCTGGGCGTCAGCGGCTTATCTCCCACCCCACCACGCCCCCGACCCGCCCGAGTTGCCGGATCTCGGGCGGGTCGGCTGCGTGTGGAGGGTTCCGGCGTCAGCCCGGGATCATCCAGTCGAGGACGGGCGTCGACTGCAGGTAGACCAGCAGGCACATGCCCGCGAGCATCAGCAGGCTCCAGCCGATCACCTTGCGGAAGATGTCACCCTCCTTGCCGGCGAGCCCCACGGCCGCCGCGGCGATGGCGAGGTTCTGCGGGCTGACCATCTTGCCGAGCACGCCGCCGGAGGTGTTGCCGGCGGCCATCAGCACCGGGTCGAGGCCGGCCTGCGCGGCCGTCTGCACCTGCAGCGCACCGAAGAGCGCGTTGGCCGAGGTGTCGGAGCCCGTGACCGCCACCCCGATCCAGCCGAGGATCGGCGAGAGCACCGCGAAGGCGGTGCCGGTCTGCGCGAGCCAGGCGCCGAGCGAGACCGTCATCCCGGAGAGGTTCAGCACGTAGGCCAGGGCGAGCACCGCCATCACGGTGACGATCGCCCACTTCAGCTCGTCGTAGGTCTTCACGTAGGTCTTCAGCGCCTGTGCCGGCGAGACCTTGAGCACGAGCATCGTCAGCAGGCCGGCGAAGATCATCAGCGTGCCGGCGGCCGGCAGCCAGTTGAAGGTGAAGGTGGTCGTGGCCACGACGTCGCCGGAGGGGTTGAGGACCTCCAGGCCGGGCCAGGCGAAGGCGGTGGTCCACGGCTCCTCGGCGAAGAACGCCTTGATCGCCGGCAGGTTCATCAGCGAGAAGATCGCGATGATGATGACGTACGGCGCGTAGGCCTTGGCCACCTCGACCCCGCTGTCGTCGACCTTCTCGGTGTCGCCGGTCGCCACGCTGCCGGCGTGGCCGCCGGCGGCGGTGCCACCCGAGCGGGCGGCCTCGCGGGCCTCGCTCTGGTCGCGGTCGCTGGTGACGATCTCGGAGGGCTGCCACACCCGGTTGAGCAGCACGATCGCGAGGGCACCGACGAGCGCGGCGATGATGTCGGCCAGCGGCACCGAGATGAAGTTGGCGGCCACGAACTGGGCGAAGCCGAACGCCGCACCGCAGACCAGGGCGGGCAGCCAGGTCTGCTTCACGCCGCGCTTGCCGTCGACCACGAGCACCAGCACGAGCGGCACGAAGACGGCCAGGATCGGGGTCTGCCGCCCGACCATGGCGCCCAGGGTGTCGACGTCGAGGCGCGGGTCGTCGCTCACGCCGGAGGTCACGGCGGCGAGGGTCACGATCGGCGTCGCGAGGGCGCCGTACGCCACGGGGGCGGTGTTGGCGATCAAGGCGACCGTCGCGGCCTTGATCGGGGCGAAGCCCAGCGCCATCAGCATCACGACCGTGATCGCCACCGGGGTGCCGAAGCCGGCGAGCGCCTCGAGCAGGGCTCCGAAGCAGAAGGCGATGATGATCGCCTGGATCCGCTGGTCGGGGCTGACCTTCTCGAAGGAGCGCCGCAGCACGTCGAAGTGCCCCGAGGCGACGGTGAGGTTGTAGACCCAGATCGCGTTGATGACGATCCACAGGATCGGGAAGAAGCCGAAGACGGCGCCCTGCGACGTGGCGAGCAGCGCCTGCCCGACCGGCATCGAGAACATCGCCACCGCGAGCACGATCGAGACGGCCAGCGAGATCAGTCCCGCCTGCCAGGCCTTCATCCGGACCACGCCGAGGAGCACGAAGAGCGTGAGCAGAGGGACGGCGGCGACGAGCGCGCTGAGCGTCAGCGACCCGCCGACTGCTTCGAGGTCCTGCTGGAACATGGGTCTACTCCCGAGAGGTTGGGCGAGGGTGTCGTGGCGTGCTGAGCGTGTCAGGTCGAGGGCAGCAGCCCGGTGACCGGCGCGCCGCGGATCGAGGCGTCGAGCACCTCGAGGGTGTGGGCCATCCCCATCGGGTGACCGGAGCGCTCGATGGACGAGGTGACCTGCATCAGGCAGCCCGGGTTGGCGGTCACCAGCAGCTGCGCGCCGGTGGCCACGATGTTGCGGGCCTTGCGGTCGCCCAGCTCCTGCGCGGGCTCGGGGTTGAGGATGTTGTAGACGCCGGCGGAGCCGCAGCACAGGTCGCCCTCGGCGATCTCCTTCAGCTCCAGGCCGGGGATCGCCTCGAGCAGCTGGCGCGGCTGCGACCGGATCCCCTGGGCGTGGGCCAGGTGGCAGGCGTCGTGGTAGGCGACGGTGACCTCGAGCGGGTGCCGCGGGGCGACCGGTCCGAGCTCGACGAGCACCTCGCTGACGTCGCGCACCCGCTCGGCGAAGGCCGCGGCGCGCGCGGCGTACGCCGGGTCGTCGGCCAGCAGCTCGGCGTACTCCTTCATCGTGGAGCCGCAGCCCGCGGCGTTGACCACGATCCGCTCGACGCCGGCGTCGTCGAAGGCGTCCACCAGGGCGCGGGCGTAGTCCTGGCCCTCGGCCTCACGGCCGTTGTGCACCGACAGCGCGCCGCAGCAGCCCTGGCTCGGAGGTACGACGACCTCGCACCCCTCGGCGCGCAGCACCCGCGCCGTCGCGGCGTTGACGCCCGGGAAGAAGGCGCCCTGCACGCAGCCGACGAGCATGCCCACGGTCATCCGCCGCTCCCCCTCGGCGGGGATCCGCTCCGGCAGTGGCTGCGGCTTGCCGAGGCGCGGCGCGAGCCGCTCCATCGCCGCCAGCTGGGGCGCGACCCGGTCGAGCAGACCGGTGCGTCGCACCGCCCTGTCGAGCCCGGTGCGCTGCAGAACGCGGAGCGGCCCTCGCAGCAGCCGCAGCCGACGCGGGTGCGGGAAGATCGAGAAGATCAGGCCACGCAGCGCCTTGTCGCCGGCGCTGCGCTCGTGGCGACGCTCGACCTGGGCGCGGGTCTGCTCGATCAGCCGGTCGTACTGCACGCCCGAGGGGCACGCGGTCACGCAGGACATGCAGCCCAGGCACGCGTCGAAGTGACCGACCATCGAGTCGGACATGGGCTCGCCCTCGAGCCCCTCCTTCATCAGGTAGATGCGACCGCGGGGGCTGTCCATCTCCTCGCCCCACAGCACGTAGGTCGGGCAGGTGGGCAGGCAGAAGCCGCAGTGCACGCAGTCGCCGATCAGCGCGGCGTCCGGCGGGTGGTGGTCGTCGAAGGCCCCCACCGAGGGGCCGCCCAGCACGTCGGCGGGGTCGACGATCGACCCCGTGTCCCCGAGCGTGCCGTCGGTGTCGCGCTGTGCGGTCATCAGATTCCTCCCACGAAGCGACCAGGCGAGAGCCGGTGGTCGGGGTCGAACTGGTCCTTGACCCGGCGCATCAGCGCGAGGGCGGGCACGGGGCCCCAGGGGTCTGCGAGGTCCTTGACCACCGCGGGGCCGTCGACCACGACGACGCTGCCGCCGTGGCGTGCGCACACGGCACGCAGCCGGTCGACGGTCGCCACCGCCTCGGACGGCGCGCTCTGGTGCGGCAGCGCGGCGTAGAGCACCCCCACGCCGGCCGAGCCCCGCACCCGCACGCCCGGCACCTCGACGAGGGCGGAGAGCACGTCGGGCAGGCCCGAGAGCGCGAAGGTCGTCTTCAGGGCGGTGCAGCGCTGGTCGCCGGTCGCCCCCAGGTCCCACGGGTACGCCGCGCCGGCGGCGGGCGCCTCCTCGGCGTCGGTGGCGTCGGGGCCGAGCAGCGCGCGCAGCGCCTCGGTGCGCCCGGCGACGCCGTCGGGGCGTCCCTCGAGCAGCACGTGCACCCGACCGCCGTCGTCGTCGTGCGCGAGCTCCACGGCGGCGGGGACGACCTGGCTGTGCACCGCGGCCTGCACCAGCTCGTGGGCCCGCGCGGGGCTGTCGTAGGGCGCGGAGACCCAGCGCGTCGCGGCCGGCACCGGGTGCAGCCGGAAGGTGGCGTCGACGATCACGCCGAGCGTGCCGAAGGACCCGACGAGCAGCTTGCCGAGGTCGTAGCCGGCGACGTTCTTGACCACCCGTCCCCCGGACTTCGCCACCACGCCGTCGTGGCGCACCACGGTGATGCCGATGAGCAGGTCGCGGGCCGTGCCCACGGCCTGCCGGCGCGGGCCGCTCGCGTTGGTCGCGAGCGCGCCGCCGACCGAGCCGCCCGGCACCGTCTCGTCGAGGGTGAGCCGCTGCCCGCCCTCCGCGGCGACGGACTGCACGTCGCTCAGCCGTGCTCCGGCCTGCGTCGCGAGGATCAGGTCGCCGGCCTGGTGGTCGAGCACCCGGTCCAGCCCGGAGAGGTCGAGCAGCACGTCGGCGGAGGAGGGCGGCGCGCCCCAGCTGAGCTTGGTGCCGCGCCCCCGGGGGACCACGGAGAGGCCGTGCTCGTGGCAGACGCGCATCACCGCGGCCACCTGGTCGACGTCGGTGGGCCCGGCGACGAGCCGGGGACGCACGCCGTCGACGCCGTCGGAGGCCTCGTCGAGCTCGCCCACGCGGGCGCAGGCCGAGGTCAGGTCCTGCCGGGCCGCGTCCACCTGCTGCTCGACTCCCCTCCGTCGGGACGGCTCGTCCCTCGCCTCCTCGGGACCCATCAGAAGACCTCCGCGAGACCGGCCGCCTGCAGCGGGTGCGGGGCCTTCTTGCGGCCGGGCACCTCGCCGCACAGTCGCGGGGTCGGGAAGAGCTTGCCGGGGTTGGAGAGGTGGTGCGGGTCGAAGGCGCAACGCACCAGCTGCATCGTGTCGAGGTCGTCGTCGGAGGACATCCGGGGCATGTACTTCGCCTTGTCCATCCCGACGCCGTGCTCGCCCGTGATCGAGCCGCCGTGCTCGATGCACAGGTCGAGGATCGCGCCGCTGACCGTCTCGGCCGCGTCACCCGCGCCCTCGACGGCGTCGTCGAAGAGGACCAGCGTGTGCAGGTTGCCGTCGCCGGCGTGGAAGACGTTGGCCACGCGCACGCCGGACTCCTCCGAGAGCGCCGCGAAGCGCGAGAGCACCTCGGGCAGCGCGGTGCGAGGGATCACGCCGTCCTTGACGATGTAGTCGGGACTGATCCGCCCGACGGCGGCGAAGGCCGACTTGCGCCCCTTCCAGATCAGCGCACGGTCGGCCGGGTCGGTGGCCAGCCGCTGCTCGAAGGAGCCGTGCTCGCGGCAGAGGCGCTCCACGTCGGCGAACTCCGCCTCGACGTCGTGCACCGAGCCGTCGAGCTCGATCACCAGCACCGCCCCCGCACCGTCGGGGTAGTTGCAGTGCACCGCCGCCTCGGCCGCCTCGATCGCGAGCGCGTCCATCATCTCGATGGCGGCGGGCACGATGCCGGCGGAGATGATCGCCGAGGTCGCGGCGCCCGCCTGGTCGGTGGACTCGAAGCCGACCAGCAGCGTGCGCACCTCCTCCGGCAGCCGGGTCAGCCGCACGGTCACCGTCGTGACGATGCCGAGCGTGCCCTCGGAGCCGATCACGGCGCCGAGCAGGTCGTAGCCGGGCGCGTCCGGGGCGATGCTGCCCAGCGGCACGGACTCGCCGTCGGGAGCCACGAAGTCGGCCCCCAGCACGTGGTTGGCGGTGAAGCCGTACTTCAGGCAGTGCGCCCCACCGGAGTTCTCCGCCACGTTGCCGCCGATCGAGCAGATCTGCTGGCTGGAGGGGTCGGGGGCGTAGTAGTAGCCGTGCGGCGTCGCCGCCCGCGTCACGTCGAGGTTGATGACGCCCGGCTCGACCACCGCGCGCTGGTCCTCGCGGCGCACCTCGCGGATCTCGCGCATCCGCGAGGTCACCACCAGCACGCCCTCCGCGTGCGGCAGCGCCCCGCCGGAGAGACCGGTGCCCGAGCCGCGGGCGACGTAGGGCACGGCGTTCTCGGCGCACGCCCGCACGACCTGCGCGAGCTGCTCGGCGTCCTCGGGCACCACGACGAGCGCCGGCGTGACGCGGTAGTGGGCCAGGCCGTCGCACTCGTAGGTGCGCAGCCGCGCCCGGTCGGTGATGACGCCCTCCTCGGGGAGCAGCCGCCGTGCCACGGCGGCCACCGCGCCGATGCGCTGCTCGACGGTGGGGTCCGCGGTGGTCGGCGGGCTGCTCGACATCTGCTGGTCCTGTCTCTAGTCGACCTGGGCGGTGAGGCCGGCGCTCTCGATGCCGGCGACCGCGGCGGCCTCGTCGTGGTCGGAGGTGTCGCCGGTGATGCCGACGGCGCCGAGCAGGGTGCCCTCGCCGTCGCGCACCAGCACGCCGCCCGGCACCGGGACGAGCGACCCGCCCACCGCGTGGGTGACCGCGGCGACGAAGTAGGCCTGGTCCTCGGCCCGCTTCATGATCGAGCGCGAGCCCATGCCGAGCGCCAGGGCGCCCTGCGCCTTGCCACGACCGATGTCGAAGCGGCCGATCGACGAGCCGTCCTCGCGCTCGACGGCCACCACGTGGCCGCCGGCGTCGAGCACGACGACGGTGAGCGGCTTGTAGCCGGCCTCGCGGCCGTGGGCACGCGCCCCGGCCACGATGCTCCGGGCGGTCTCCAGGTCCAGGGTCACGACTGCTCCTTCTTCTTCAGCGCACGACGGCGGTGCAGGATCGGCTCGGTGTAGCCCGAGGGCTGGGTGAGTCCCTCGAAGACCAGGTCGTGCGCGGCGGCGAAGGCCTGGCCGTCGAAGTCCGGGGCCATCGGGGTGTACGACGCGTCGCCGGCGTTCTGCCCGTCGACGACCTCGGCCATGCGACGCAGCGTCTGCTCGACCTGGTCGGCCTCGACGACGCCGTGGTGCAGCCAGTTGGCGACGTGCTGGGCGCTGATCCGGCAGGTGGCGCGGTCCTCCATGAGGGCCTCGCCGGTGATGTCGGGCACCTTGGAGCAGCCGACGCCCGCGTCGACCCAGCGCACGACGTAGCCGAG
This sequence comes from Marmoricola sp., assembly GCA_052040065.1. GTDB lineage: Bacteria > Actinomycetota > Actinomycetes > Propionibacteriales > Nocardioidaceae > Marmoricola. The sequence continues at coordinate 10,094 of JBQGFI010000040.1, read as the reverse complement.
CAGGCTCTGCAGGTTGTTGTCGATCTCCTGCTGCCGGTCCTCCGCGGACCAGTCGGCGGGGTCGCCCAGCGGGATCCGCAGCAGCTGCTCGCGGTCGCGGCGGCGTCCCTGCGCTGCGAGCTCCTCCTGGCGGGCCCGGACGTCGACCTGGTGGTAGTGCAGCGCGTGCACCGTGGCCGCCGTCGGCGAGGGCACCCAGGCGCAGGTGGCGCCGGCCTCCGGGTGGCCGACCTTGGCCTGGTACATGTCGGCCAGGCTGTCGGGCGCGGGCCACATGCCCTTGCCGATCTGGGCCCGGCCGAGCAGGCCGCACTCCAGGCCGATGTCGACGTTGAGGTCCTCGTAGGCGGCGATCCAGTCGGTCTGCTTCATCGCGGCCTTGCGCACCACGGGGCCGGCCTGCATCGAGGTGTGGATGTCGTCACCGGTGCGGTCGAGGAAGCCGGTGTTGATGAAGACCACGCGGTCCTTGGCCTGCGCGATGCAGGCCTTGAGGTTCAGCGACGTGCGCCGCTCCTCGTCCATGATCCCGACCTTGATCGTCAGCGGGTCCATGCCGAGCAGCTGCTCGACGCGGCCGAAGAGCTCCACGGCGAAGGCGACCTCGTCGGGGCCGTGCATCTTGGGCTTGACGACGTAGACCGACCCGGTGCGGGAGTTGGCCCGCTCGGTGCGGCCCTGCACGTCCTTGAGGCTGCCGAGCCCCGTGAGGACGGCGTCGAGGAGCCCCTCGGGCACCTCCTGGCCGTCGGCGTCGAGCACCGCGCTGGTGGTCATCAGGTGGCCGACCTGGCGGATGAAGAGCAGCGAGCGACCACGCAGCGTGACGGTGTCGCCACCGGGCGAGGTGTACTCGCGGTCGGGGTTCATGGCCCGCGTGAAGGTCTTGCCGCCCTTGGTGACCTCCTCGGCGAGGGTGCCGTCCATCAGGCGCAGCCAGTTGCGGTACCCGAGCACCTTGTCCTCGGCGTCGACCGCGGCGACCGAGTCCTCGAGGTCCATGATCGTGGAGACGGCCGACTCGACCAGCAGGTCCTTGACCCCGGCGGCGTCGGTCGACCCGATCGCGTCGTCGGCGTCGACCTGGATCTCGACGTGCAGCCCGTGGTGGACGAGCACGACGCCCTCCGGCGCCCGGCGCTCGCCGCGGTAGCCCACCAGCTGGGCCGGGTCGGCCAGCCGGACGTCCTCGCCCTTGACCGTGACGGCCAGACCGTCGTCGTCGACGGCGTACGCCGTGGCGTCGGCGTGCGAGCCGGAGGCCAGCGGGAAGTGCTCGTCGAGCAGCGCCCGGCCACGGGCGATGACCTCGTCGCCGCGGGCCTTGTTGTAGGAGTCGCCCGGGGCGAGCTCGCCCTCGGTCGGGACCACGTCGGAGCCGTAGAGCGCGTCGTAGAGCGAGCCCCAGCGCGCGTTGACCGCGTTGGTCGCGAAGCGTGCGTTGAGCAGCGGCACCACCAGCTGCGGTCCGGGGATGCTCGCGACCTCGTCGTCGACGCCCTCGGTCGTGACGGCGACGTCGTCCGGCTCGTCGAGCAGGTAGCCCAGCTCGCGCAGGAAGGCGGCGTAGGCCTCGGGCTCGGGGGCGCCGGGGTGCTCGCGGTGCCACGCGTCGAGCGCGGCCTGGATCTCGTCGCGTCGCGCGAGCAGCTCGCGGTTGCGCGGCGCGAGGTCGCCGACCAGGGCACCGAGCCCGTCCCAGAACAGCTGCGGGTCGAGGCCGGAGCCTGGGAGCGCCTCCTCCTCGACGAAGCGGTGCAGCTCCGCCGCCACCTGCAGCCCACCGGCCTGAACTCGCTCAGTCATGCCACTCCTTGCCGAGAATTTCGTATCGTGGAAGGACAACTCCTGATACCGGAATTTACGGACCACGGCGAGGCAGTGTCAACCGTCACAGCCGGGACCTTCTCCATGCCCAATCCCGGCCGTTGCACGCCCTCAGCGCACGACGTCGTAGACCTGGAGCGTGACGCCGTTGGAGTACGCCGCGTGCTCGGCGAGCGCGAGCCGGTGCATCGCGGGACCCGCGTCGCCGAAGAGCCGCTTGCCGCTGCCGAGCAGCAGCGGGAAGACGAGCAGGTGGTAGCGGTCGACCAGGTCGGCCTCGGCCAGGCCCTGGGCCAGGGTCGCGCTGCCGTGCACCAGCAGCGGCCCGCCCTCGCCCTGCTTGAGCTCGGCCACCTCCTCGAGCGAGCGCAGCACGCTCGTGCCCTGCCAGGTCGGGTCGGTCAGCGTCGAGGAGACGACGTACTTGGGCATCGCGTTGTACTCCGCGAACTCCTCCATCGTCGGCCACACGGGCGCGAACTCGTCGTAGGAGACGCGGCCGAGGAGCAGCGCCCCCGCCTCCTCCTGCTCGCGGCCCTTGATCTCGTAGGCCGCCTCGTCGAAGGCGACGTGCTTGAAGGTCCAGCCGGCGTGGGGGTGGTCACCACCGCCGGGGGCCTCCACGACCCCGTCGAGGGTGATGAACTCGGTGACGATCAGCTGGCGCACGGCAGGCTCCTGGGGAGTCGGGGTCGGGTTGGTGAGGTGAGGTGTCACCGGCTCCGACCCTCCGGGCCGGCGCGACTCATCGCCGCGGGCGCCTCACCCGACGAAGGAGATTACGGCCACCAGGCCGACCACCACGATCACGCCACGCAGCACCCGCGGCGGCAGCCGGCGGCCGACGCTCGCGCCGAGCTGGCCACCGACCACCGAGCCGGCGGCGATCAGCCCAACCACGCGCCAGTCGACGGTGCCCAGGGCGTCCTCGAAGCCCGGCACCGGGACCACGGAGAGCACGATGAAGATCAGCGCCGCGACCGCGTTGACCAGCCCCGCGAGCACGTTCTTGGTGGCGTTGTGCCGCTGCATGGAGTCGGCGATCCCGATGCCCAGCACCGCGACGAGCAGCACGCCCTGCGCCGCACCGAAGTAGCCGCCGTACACCCCGGTGGCGGCGACGGCCGGCCAGACCCACCACGCCCCGGTGTCCTTGAGCCCGCCGCGGGACTCCGCGCGCGCCGCCACCCGTCGCTGCAGCGCGGGTCCGACCACCACGAGCAGGCAGCCGAGCAGGATCAGCACGGGGACCACGGCGTCGAAGGCGGCCGAGGGGAGGACCAGCAGCAGCACCGCGCCCGCCACTCCCCCGGCCAGCGAGGCCGAGCTGAGCACCAGCACCCGCCGGCCCTGGCCGCGCAGCTCGCGTCGGTAGCCGAAGGCGCCGGAGGCCGAGCCCGGCACCAGGCCGATGGTGTTGGAGACGTTGGCCGCGACCGGGGGGACGCCGAAGGCCAGCAGCGTCGGGAACGTGATCAACGTGCCCGAGCCGACGACGGCGTTGATGGTGCCTGCCGCCAGTCCGGCGAGCAGGATCGCGACGGCCTCCCAGATCTCCACGGGCGCCTACTGTGCCGGACGCCCGCACGCGGCTACTCGCGGGGCGGCTCCGGCGCAGGCGGGTCGGTGGGCGCAGGGTCTGCGCCGAGGTCGCTCGGGGACGTCTCCTCCGACGCGGGCCGGGGCGATGAGGGCTGCACGGCGCGGGAGGACTCCTCGGCCGCGGCGATGGCCTCCTGCACGGCGGCCGAGGCGCTCGACTCGCCGGGGTCGGGGACCTCGACCTCGGTGGAGCCCATGTCGACGCGGGTGCGCGGCCCCCCGGTGTGCTGCGGGATGCCGGCGACCTGGTGCAGCGAGGAGCCGAGGCCCTCGAGGGCCTTGGTGATCTCGGAGGGGACCACCCACACCTTGTTGGCCGAGCCCTCGGCGATCTTCGGCATCATCTGCAGGTACTGGTAGGCCAGCAGCGACTGGTCCGGCCGGCCGTCGTGGATCGCCTGGAAGACGGTCTGGATCGCCTGGCCCTCACCCTGGGCGCGCAGGATGGCCGCCTCGCGCTCGGCCTGGGCGCGGAGGATCTGCGACTCCCGGTCACCCTCGGCGGAGAGGATCGAGGCCTGCTTGTTGCCCTCGGCGCTGAGGATGGCCGACTGCCGCTGGCCCTCGGCGGTGAGGATGGCCGCCCGCTTGTCGCGGTCGGCGCGCATCTGCTTCTCCATGGAGTCCTTGATCGAGGCCGGCGGGTCGATCGCCTTGATCTCGACCCGGTTGACCTTGATGCCCCAGCGGCCGGTGGCCTCGTCCAGCACCTGGGAGAGCTCGCGGTTGATCCGGTCGCGGGAGGTGAGCGTCTCCTCCAGGTCCATGCCACCGACGATGTTGCGCGTGGTGGTGATGGTCAGCTGCTCGACACCGCGGATGTAGTCGACGATCTCGTAGGTCGCCGAGACCGGGTCGGTGACGCTGAAGTAGATGACGGTGTCGATGTCGACGCTCAGGTTGTCCTCGGTGATCACCTGCACCGGCGGGAAGGAGACGACCTGCTCGCGCAGGTCGATCTTGTAGCGCACCCGGTCGATGAAGGGGACGATCAGGTTGGGTCCCTCGGTCAGCGTCCGCTGGTACTTGCCCAGCCGCTCGACGATGCCGACGCGCGACTGCGGCACGATCTGCACCGAGCGGAACAGCAGCAGCGCGGCGAAGACCGCCAGCACCACCAACACGATCGTGAAGCCCATCGTCTACCCCTCGTCTCCTGCGGTGCCGAGACCCGTGCCCGGCTCCGGTGTGTAGACGCGCAGCACGTACGCCGTCGCGCCCTTGATCTCGACCACGTCGACCTGGGAGCCGCTCGCGATCCGGTCGTCCTCGTCGTAGGGCCGTGCCGTCCACTCCTGGCCGCCCACCTTGATGCGGCCGGGGGTGTGACCCCCCAGGTCGTCGAGGACGACGGCCCGCTGGCCGATCAGGTTGTGGTGGCCGATCCGCAGCGTCGGTGCGGTGTGGATCCGGCGGATGACGCTGGGACGCACCAGGCCCAGCAGCGCCACCGAGGTGAGGATCGCCAGTCCGAGCTGCAGCAGGAAGGGCGCCCCGAAGGCCGCGACGACGGCGCCGGCGAGCGCACCACCGGCGAGCATCACCAGCCACAGGTCGAGCCCGAGCATCTCCAGGCCACCGAGCACCGCCGCGAGCACCAGCCAGCTCTGCCAGCCGTACTCGCGGATCCACTCGGAGAAGTCCCCCATGGACCGACCCTATCGGGGAGGCCCATCCGCGCGGCGCCGCACGTCAGGCGCGTCGCGCCGTCCAGCGGCCGTCGCGCTGCTCGACCGTCAGCGGCAGCCCGAAGGCCTCCGAGAGCAGCCGCTCGGTCAGCACCTGCTCGAGCGGTCCCGCCGCGACCACGCGACCGGCCCGCAGCAGCAGCGCGTGGGTGAAGCCCGGCGGGATCTCCTCCACGTGGTGCGAGACCAGCACCGTGGCGGGGGCCCCCGCGTCGGCCGCGAGCCCGGCCAGCGTGCTCACCAGGTCCTCGCGACCGCCGAGGTCGAGGCCCGCGGCGGGCTCGTCGAGCAGCATCAGCTCCGGGACGGTCATGACCGCCCGCGCGATCTGCACCCGCTTGCGCTCCCCCTCGCTCCGGGTGCCGAAGGTGCGCTCGGCGAGGTGGTCGGCGCCGACGTCGGCGAGCAGCTCGCGCGCCCGCTCGTGGTCGAGGTCGTCGTAGGCCTCGCGCCAGCGGCCCACCACGCCGTACGACGCGGACACCACGACGTCGCTGACCCGCTCGTGGCCGGGGATCCGCTCGGCGACGGCCGCGCTGGTCCACCCGATCCGCGGGCGCAGCTCGAAGAGGTCGACGGTGCCGACCACCTCGCCCAGCAGCCCGACCACGCCCGAGGTCGGGTGGATCTGGGCGGAGCAGAGCTGGATCAGCGTGGTCTTGCCCGCGCCGTTGGGGCCGAGCACCACCCAGCGCTCGTCCCCCTCGACGGTCCAGTCGACCCCGTCGAGGAGACGCGCCTCACCACGTCGCACGGTCACGTCGGCCAGCTCGACGACGGCGCTCATGGGGGCCAACCTACGTGCGTCCTACGATTCCCCGGTGACCGCCCTCCCGCTCTCGGCGACGCTGTGCGTGTGGCTCGACGCCGTGCGGGCGGGCACGGCGGGGCCCGACGACCTGGCCGACGCCGTGCGCGGCGACGCCCCGCGCAGCCTAGTGGTCGGCCTGCCCGACCGCGACGTCGTCGAGCTGCTCGAGCTCCCCGCCGTGCTGCGTGGGCCGCTCTCGCTGGCCCTGCCCGCCCCGGGCGACCCGGTGGGTCTCGCCGGCCCGGCCGGGCTCAACCGCGCGGCGCTCGAGACCGGGGAGGCCGTGCTCGTGGGCGACCTCGCGCTGCTGCCCGAGGACGACGCCCGCACCGTGGTCTGGCGGGCACTGCCCGCGGCCAGGGCGCCGTACGTCGACGAGCGCGAGACCGCCACCGCGCTGCGGCTCGCGCTCCAGGACGTCACCACCCGCCTGGTGGACCTCGACGTCGCGGCGTGGCGCCCGGAGGTCCCCGACCTGCTGCTCAACCTGCGCCACCGGCCGCCGCTGCCGCTCCCGCCCGGGCTGGACCCCCGGCGCCGCGAGACCCTGGAGCGAGCCGTGCTCTGCCTGGAGGTCGTCGAGCTGGCCGGGGGCGACGACGGCGGCTCGGTCACGGCGTACGAGGCCCAGCGACGCCGCGAGGCGCTCGGCGACCTCGACCGGGCCGCCCGGCACGCCCTGGTCGGGGCGTGCACGGGGCGCGCCGACGGCTAGGGTCGGCCTGTGCCGGAGCCGTCGTCCCCCACCCGCACGCTCCTGATCACCCTCACCGGCCGTGACCGGCCCGGGGTGACCTCCCGCCTCTTCGACACCCTCGCGCGCTTCTCCGTCGAGGTGCTCGACATCGAGCAGATCGTGCTGCGCGGACGGCTGATCCTCGGGGTGCTGGTCAAGGCGCCCCGCACCACGACGGTGCTGCGCTCGGCCATGGAGTCGGTGGCCCGCGAGCTGGAGATGACGCTCGAGCTCGACGAGGGGTCGGGCGACAACCGCTCGCGGCCGGAGGGACGCAGCCACGTGACCGTGCTGGGCACCCCGCTGCAGTCACGGGGGGTCGCGGCGATCGCGGGGCGCATCGCCGACACCGGCGCCAACATCGACCGCATCGAGCGGATGGCCCGCTACCCCATCACCGCCATCGAGCTGCACGTCTCCGGCACCGACCCCGACGCGCTGCGCGAGGTGCTCGCACGCGAGGCCAGCACCCAGGGCGTGGACATCGCGGTCCAGCCGGCCGGCCTGCTGCGCCACGGCATCCGGCTCATCGTGATGGACGTCGACTCCACCCTGGTCCAGGGCGAGGTGATCGAGATGCTCGCGGCCCACGCCGGCTGCCTCGACGAGGTCGCCGAGGTCACCGAGCGGGCGATGCGCGGCGAGCTCGACTTCGAGGAGAGCCTGCGCGCCCGGGTCGCACTGCTCGAGGGCGTCGACGCCGCCGTGCTCGACCAGGTGTACGCCGACCTGCAGCTCACCCCCGGCGCGCGCACCACGGTGCGGGTGCTCAAGCGGCTGGGCTACCGCTTCGCCATCGTCAGCGGTGGCTTCACCCAGCTCACCGACCGCCTCGCCGCCGACCTCGGCATCGACTTCGCGCTGGCCAACGAGCTCGAGGTCGTCGGCGGGCGGCTCACCGGGCAGGTCGTGGGCGACGTCGTCGACCGGGCCGGCAAGGCCGCCGCGCTGCGGCGCTTCGCCGAGCAGGCCGGCGTACCGATCGCCGCCACCATCGCCATCGGCGACGGCGCCAACGACCTCGACATGCTCGCCGCCGCCGGCTTCGGCATCGCCTTCAACGCCAAGCCGATCGTGCGCGAGCAGGCCCAGACCTCGGTCAACGTGCCCTACATGGACGCCGTGCTCTACCTCCTCGGCATCAGCCGCGAGGAGGTCGAGGCCGCCGACGCCGCCGCCGGCTACACCACCCCAGCCCCGCCGGTCTGACGCCCGGCGACGCGAGCCCGCCGCTCGCCAGTGCGCGCTCCAGCGCCGTGAGGTAGCGGCGGGCGAAGGCGCGCTGGGCGAGCCCGGGGAGCGGGCCACCCCACCGCATGAGCCGGCGTCCCGGGCGCGAGAAGGCCCGTACCTCCGCGTACGTCGCCACCTCGTCGCGCTCCACGAGGAAGAGCTCCTCCCCCGACTCCGGGTGGCCGGGCAGGGTGCCGTAGGCGAAGCCCCTGCGCCCCGGCTCGTCGACGACGTAGACCACGCGCGTCGGCACGGTGAGCGAGAGCCGGCCGGGGCCCAGCCGCATCAGCACGTCCACCCCCGGGGCGACCACCACGTCGGGCACGCGGAGGCCGGCGGCCCGCTGCATCCCGAGGCCCAGCACGAAGGCGGCTGCCTGCTCGAAGCGGGCTGCCTCGCCGACGCGCCGGCGCAGACGCAGCCCGGTGAAGCCGTCCGGGACGTCGTCGGAGCGCGTCGCGCCGACCTCGGCGTAGGTCAGGCTCACCCGTCGTACGCCGCGAGCGTGCCGCCGGCCGCGTCGAGCGAGGCCCAGGACCCGGGCAGGTCGTAGACCGCGACGCCGGCGGGCGGGAGCCCGCCGCTGAGCCAGGCGAAGCCGCTGGGATCGCCCGAGCCGTCGTCGAGCGTGACCGCCAGGTCGGCCGCCGTCGGGTTGTGGCCGACGTAGACCACCGTGCTCACCGAGTCCGGCAGCTGCCGGAGCAGGTCGAGCACGGCGTCGGGAGAGGCGCCGTAGAGCGCCTCCTCCACCCGCAGCTCCACCTCGCCCGCCAGCTCGGCCGCGACCAGGTCCCAGGTCTCGCGGGTGCGCACCGCGCTCGAGACCAGCGCCAGGGCGGGGACCCCCACGACCTCCGCCAGCCAGCGCCCCCGCTCGGTGGCGTCGGCGCGGCCCCGGTCGGTGAGCTGGCGGGCGGCGTCGTCGGTGGCGAAGGCCTCGGCACGGGCGTGGCGGAGCACGACCAGCCGGCGACCGCCCGCGGGGTGGGGCGTAGTGGGCATGGACCACTTTCCCACGGGCACCCGCCCCCGGCACCAGGGGTCGTCCGCCGGGAGTGCGTGACCTCTAGGCTGCCTCCCATGCCGCTTCCAGGAGTCGCCGGTCCCGACGCTCCGGCCCCCGGTCCGCTGATGGTCATCGGCGGTGCCGAGGACACGCTCGGCAAGCGCCGGGTGCTGGCCGAGTTCGTCGAGCGCGCAGGGGGCGAGCGGGCCCGCATCGCGGTGGTCCCGACCGCCAGCTCCCTGGGCCCCGAGATCGTCGAGGTCTACGCCGCCGTCTTCACCAAGCTCGGTGCCGCCGAGGTCTGGGGTGCCCGTCCCGAGGACCGCGGCCAGGCCGCCGACCCCGACGTCGTGGCGCTGCTCGACGACGCCACCGGCATCTTCATGACCGGCGGCAACCAGCTCAAGCTCTCCACCGTGGTCGCCGGCACGCCGTTCGGCGAGGCGATCCTGCGCGCCCACGCCCGGGGGGTCGCGATCGCCGGCACCAGCGCCGGGGCCAGCATCCAGTCCTCGCACATGGTCGCCTTCGGCCCGGGAGGCACGACCGCCAAGCAGCGGATGACCCAGGTCGCGGCCGGGATGGGCCTGCTGGAGCAGTGCGTGGTCGACCAGCACTTCGCCCAGCGCAACCGCTACGGCCGGCTGCTCATGATCGTGGCCCAGAGCCCCCAGCTCCTCGGCATCGGCGTCGACGAGGACACCGGCCTCGTGGTGACCCGGACGCCGGAGGGCCACGCCGTGGGCGAGGTCGTCGGCCGCGGCGCCGTCACCGTGCTCGACGGGAGCGGCATGGTGACCGACGCCCACGCGGTCAAGGAGCACCGGCCGGTGCTGGCCTCGGGGGTCACCCTGCACGCGCTCACGAGCGGGTCCCGCTTCGACCTCACCACCCGCACGCTGCTCCCCGCCCCGCCCGAGGTCGACCCCCGCGAGGCCGACGAGCTGGCGCTGGCCAACCGCGACCTGCAGAAGATGGCGCGCGACATCGCGGCGGACGGCGTCTCGCCGTCCGTCTTCAAGCGGCGCCGCGCCCGACGCACAGGAGGACCGACCCGATGAGCCCGACGAGCCCGCCCCCCACCGGATCCGGCGACACCACCTACCGCAGCGGTGGCCGTCCGGCCCCCGACCTCGAGATCGTCGAGACCCGGGTCTACCGCGGCCCCAACGTGTGGTCCTACGAGAA